>DYRB01000388.1 GCA_020718945.1 Lamprocystis purpurea
CCTCGACCGGAGTCACACAACCATGATGAACAAGCCCGCTTTCGCTGCCGTCGCTGTCCTTGCACTCCTGGCGGCCCCCCTCCAGGCCGAGGACACTGAAGCCCTGGCCGAGGCCATGGAGGAGCACTTGGAGTTTGCCGAGTATGGGGCGAGCATCATCCTGCCCGAGCAGATCCCGGCAGAGGACTGGCCCAGTATCCTGGTGATCGACGCCCGCAACGCCGGGCAGTTCGAGGCGGACCACATCCCCGGCGCGATCAATATCGAGTGGCGCAAGGTCGTGGCCCGGCGCGACGAGATCCCGCGGGACAAGCCGGTGGTGATCTATTGCAACACCGGCTCCTTGTCGGCCCAGGCGGTCTTCGGCCTGCGCCTGCTGGGCTGGGACAACGTCAGGGTGTTGCAGGACGGCCTGGAAGGCTGGAAGGCCAGGGGCGGATTCGAGGCCAATCGACGTGCCGGTGCCCCCGCGGGGGAATGAGGAGCGCCGGCCGCGTCGGCAAGCAAGCTCAGTCCAGCCCTGTTGCCCGCGGGTGTCGAGACCCGGCTACCCAGAGTCCTCAGCCGTCACCCCCAAGGCCGAACGCACCGCGGCGACCCGCGCCTCGCGGATGCGCATCGGGATCTGCTCAGGGCTGGCGGCCCGGGCGACGATCTGGCGCATGTCCAGGCCGGCGGCGGCGGCAAAGACCCGGCGCAGGCGCTCGCCCTGGGGATAGGGCCGCCCTTCGTAGCCGGCCCGGCCGCGGAAGTCCGCCTCGCAGGTGGTGACCATCTGGTGGAAGCGGTCCGGGCGGCGGAAGGCATCGGCCCCCTCCAGCAGGTCCAGCAGGGTCCCCGGGCGCAGCTCTGCGAGCTTGTGCACCTGACCGTGGTAGCGGGCGACGATACGGGCCAGGTCCAGGAAACGCCGCGGGACCTTGAAGCGCTCCCCCAGGGCATCGAGCAGGACGACGCTGCGCCCCTCGTGGCCCTTGTGGCTCGGCAGTATGTCCGTCGGCGTGCTGCCCTTGCCCAGGTCGTGGGTCAGGGCGGCGAAGCGCACCTCGGGGTCGGGCGAGAGCCGGGCGGCCATGTCCACCACCATCATGGTGTGGACCCCGGTGTCGATCTCCGGGTGCCAGTGGGCGGGCTGGGGTATGCCCCACAGGCAGTCGATCTCGGGGAAGAGCCGGGCCAGGGCGGTGCAGGCACGCAAGGTCTCGAAGAACCGCGACGGGGTGTCCTCGGCCAGGGCCTTGGCCAGTTCGGCCCAGACCCGCTCCGGGACCAGGGCATCGACCTCCCCGGCGGCGACCATGGCCCGCATCAGGTCCAGGGTCTCAGGGGCGACGCTGAACCCCAGGTCGGCGTAGCGGGCGGCGAAGCGGGCCAGGCGCAGGATGCGCACCGGGTCCTCGGCGAAGGCCGGGGAGACGTGGCGCAGCACCCGGGCCTTTAGGTCCGCGAACCCGCCGTAGGGGTCGATGAGGTTGCCTTCCTCGTCCTGCGCCAGGGCATTGATGGTGAGGTCCCGGCGCTGGAGGTCCTGCTCCAGGGTCACCGAAGGCTCGGCATGGACCACGAAGCCGCGGTAGCCGGGGGCGGTCTTGCGCTCGGTGCGGGCCAGGGCGTACTCGCACTTGGTCTGGGGATGCAGGAAGACGGGAAAGTCACGTCCGACCTGGACATAGCCCTGGGCGAGCAGGTCCGCGGCGGTGGCGCCGACCACTACATAGTCGAACTCGCGCACCGGACGACCCAGCAGGCGGTCGCGTACCGCCCCGCCGACCAGATAGACCCTCATGCCCCCTGCCCCGGGCCCTGGCGGGTGACGCCATCCGGCTTGGGCGTGACTCTGTCGGGTGGGACCGGGTCGGGTGGCCTGCTCAGGGCTGGGGTCTGGGGTGGAGACCCACCCGAGTCCTCTCCCTTGCCGCCACCAAACAGCCGTCCTAGGGCCCCGAAGACCCGCTTGATACCGCGCCACAGCTTGGGCAGCAGCCAGATCAGGGCGACCATGAACAGGGCGAGCAGGACCAGGAAGACCGCCGGGTGCATCACCGCGGCCCAGACCCCGGCGAACACGGCCACATCCTCGGTGATGGAGGCGGCCCAGTTGCTGAAGGGCTCAGGGGAGGTATTGATCAGCACCCGGGTCCCGGACTTGGCCGCATGGGTGGCGGCGGCCAGGCCCCCGCCCATGATGGCCGCGGCCAGTTCCGCACCGGCGCCGGCGTCGCCCGCGGCCCCGGCGGCGAGCATGGCCCCGGCGGGGATGCGGATGAAGGTGTGCAGGCTGTCCCACAGGGTATCGAAGCCAGGGACCTTGTCGGCGAGGAACTCCACCAGGTACATGGCCCCGGCGGCGAACAGGACCAGCGGGTCGCTGAGGATTTCGAGCCCCGCCGGCAGGTCCACCTGGCCGGTGGCCCCGAGCAGGCCGAGCACCAGCATGGTGGCGTAGAGGTTGAGGCCGCTGGCCCAGCCGGCGCCGAGGGTCAGTGCAAGGGTCTGGGTCAGGTCCACGGCAGGGCTCCGGTGGGGCAATGGCGGCGATTATAGCCCGGGCACCCAGCCGGTGGCGGTCGGCCCGGCCCGTCGCTGGGTTAGAATCCCGGGTACCGGCGCCCCCCGGCCCCTGCCCCATTCACCCACCGAGGCAAAGACCATGCGGTATATCGGCTACCTGCTCCTGTTCGCCCTCATCGCCTTCGGCATCTGGCCCTATTACAGCCTATTCCGCCTGGACGACGCCCTGGGAAAGCCGGAGGTCGCGGCGCTGCAGGACTTGGTGGACCTGCCCGCCATCCAGGCCAATTACAAGAAACGCCTGGAGCGCGGCCTGGACCTGGCGCCCAAGTCGTTGCAGCCCGGGGACCTGATGGGCTGGCTGCAACAGAACGTACAGAAGTTGGGGGACTCGGCCCTGACCCAGGTCATCACCCTGGAATGGGTGCGCGAAACATTGCGCGACGCGGCGGCGGCGGCGACCAACCGTAAGCCGCCCTACCTACTCGCCGGGGTCGGCTTCGCCTTCTTCGAGTCCTATGACAGCTTCCTGGTACGCATCGGCGAACTGGGCCAGGGGGCGACCCATGTGCGCATGAGGCTCGAAGGTCAGACCTGGCGGGTTACGGACATCATCCGTTGAGCCCGTGAAGAGAACTCGGCCGCAAATTAACGCAAATCAACGCAAATGAGTCGCCAGCTCAGGGCCGTCCGCAGCACACCCCGAATCTAAGCCGGGCGCCGACAGTAACCCCTTGTTTATTTGCGTCCATTTGCGTTCATTTGCGGCTGAACCCCTTTTTTCAGGGCTCTGTCTGCATTAGCTGTTGGGGATGGCCAAGTCACTGAAGTGGCGGGTG
>DYRB01000389.1 GCA_020718945.1 Lamprocystis purpurea
CTAAGCGCCCGGGTGGCTGAGGTCTCGCGCCGGCTCTGGGGTCAGTCGCCCTGGGTCAGTCGGGCTATGGTGGCCAGCAGGTCATCCTTGCGCAAAGGCTTGGCGATGAAGTCGTCCATGCCGGCCTCCAGGCAGGCCTGGCGGTCGGCCTCGAAGACGTTGGCGGTGAGGGCGACGATGGGGATACGGGGCAGGCCCTGGGCCTGTTCCCGGGCGCGGATGCGCCGCGTCGCCTCCAGCCCATCCATGTGGGGCATCTGCACGTCCATCAGGATGCAGTCCAAGGGCTCGGTCTCCAGCATCGCCAGGGCCTCCACCCCGGACGCCGCCGCCAGGACACCGTAGCCGTTGCGCTTCAGGATGCCGACGGCGACCTTCTGATTCACCGGGTTGTCTTCGGCCACCAGGATGCGCAGACCCGGAGCCACTGGGGCCGCATCGGCGCCCGTCGTTGCGGCCTGGGCTCGGGCCTGGGCCGGGACCTCGGGCAGGGGTAGCTCAAAGGCGAACTCGCTGCCCGCCCCGGCGCCGCTCTGGACCTGGATAGGCCCACCGCCCATCAGGGCCACCAAGCGGCTGGAGATGCTCAGGCCCAGGCCGGTCCCGCCATAACGGCGGGTCACGCTGCCGTCGGCCTGGGTGAAGGCGCGGAATATGTCTGCCTGCTGCGTCAGAGGGATGCCGATGCCGCTGTCGCGCACGGCGATGCGCAGCCGCCCCGTCGGAGTCAGGCCCAACGTCAGTTCTATCCAGCCCTTCTCGGTGAACTTCAGGGCATTGCCCAGCAGGTTGATCAGGACCTGGCGCAACCGGTCCATGTCCCCGGTCAGGGTGCGCGGGACCCTCGGGTCCACCCGCACCCGGCACTCGAGCCCCTTGTCGGCGCAGCGATGGCGGAACAGGCGCCCCAGGTCCTCGACCAGCCGGACCGGGTCGAAGGGGGCCAGATGCAGGTCGAGCAGCCCGGCCTCGATCTTGGAGAAGTCGAGGATGTCGTCGATGATGGTGAGCAGCGACTCCGCCGAGGTCTGGGCGATCTCGGCGAACTCCCGTTGGTCCGGGGCCAGTCGGCTGTCCGTGAGCAGTTCCAGCATGCCCATGACCCCATTCATGGGGGTGCGGATCTCGTGGCTCATGTTGGCCAGGAACTGGCTCTTGGCCTGGTTGGCGGCCTCCGCGGCCTCCTTGGCCTGACGCAGGGCCTCTTCGACCTGCTTGGGCTTGGTGATGTCGGTATGGGTCCCGACGAAGCGCACGGCGCGCCCGTCGGGGCCGCGCACCGCCTGGCCACGGCTCAGGATGTGCAGATAGTGGCCGTCCTTGTGCCGGAAACGGAATACGGTCTGGAAGTTTCCGGTCTCCCCGCGCAAATGGGCCTGGACCCGGGCGGTGGCGTCGGCCAGGTCATCCGGGTGCAGGCGCGACGCCCACTCCTGGGGCGAGGTACTGACCTCGTCCTCGGCGTGGCCGACCATGGCCTTCCAGCGGGGGGAGAAGTAGACCCGGTCGGCT
Organism: Lamprocystis purpurea; assembly: GCA_020718945.1. Classification (GTDB taxonomy): domain Bacteria; phylum Pseudomonadota; class Gammaproteobacteria; order Chromatiales; family Chromatiaceae; genus DYRB01. Next base: position 1,513 of record DYRB01000389.1, read on the forward strand.
ACCAGGTCCCAGTCCCAGAGCCCGTCGTTGGCCCCGCGCATGGCCAGGTCGAAGCGCTCCTCGCTCTTGGCCAGGGCCTGCTGCATCTCTCCCCATTCCCGGGTCAGGTCGGCGACCTCTTCGGCGAGGTCCGCCAGGCCGGGCCCGGACCCGGCCTCGCGATGGGTCTTGCCCACCCCGGCCAGCAGGGTCTCCACCGTGCCCTCCAAGGCGGCCAGGGTCCGGGCACTGGTCTGGGCCTCTTCCAGCAGGTGCTGATTGGTGGCAGTCAGTTCCGCCGAGGACAGTTCCAGGCCGCGGCGGATCAGGGCCAGGTCCCGCTCCTGCTGGGCATAGCTGTCGCCGATGCGCTCCAACAGGGCTGGAAGGCCGGTCAGCACCTTGGCCAGGTCCGGGTCCCCGACGGTCGTGGTCCCGGCCGGGTCGGGGGTCTCCAGGCGCCGCGCCAAGGCATCCCATTGCCCGGGTTCCAGGCCCAGGACGCGCTTGATCTGACGCTCCAGGAGGCGATGCATGACCGGGTCACCGTTCGGCGATGTACGCGATGGTCATGGTCTGGTTGTGCAGCCGACACTCAGTGGTGGTCAGGAAGGGGCTGATCTCGCCATTGGAGTAGAAGCCGGTCAGGACGCACCCCTGGCCGAACACCGCGCCCACCGCCTCGACCTCCTCGTCCACCCGGTCGCCCATGGCGAGCCTGCGGCCTATACAAGAGACGAGCAAGGCCAGGGCCTGGCCCTGGCTACGGAACATGGTGGCGGCGGCCTGGGCGGCGGCCTCGGCCCCGTCCACCAGGGCCTCGGTGGAGGCGTGCATCATGCGCAGATAGCCGCCCTGGGGGACATCGCCGGCCAGGGTCAGGCTGCCGCTGGCCTCATCGATGGCGAGCAGGGTGCGGATCAGACCTGTCTCCTGGCGGTCGTCGGCCAGGATGGCGAAGGGGAACAGGAGCCCGGAGGCGGGCAGGTCCTTGGCGTATTCGCCCAGATAGCGCTTGTAGACCTCCAGGGCCGGCTCCTGGTCCAGTTGATAGAGGACATTGCCCTCGGCCCGGGTGGCGAGCCGGGCCGGGCCGAAGGACTGCCAGCCGCCGAAGGAGCCGTGAGCGAATCCCACCGCATCGCCGTAGAGCCCCACGGCCACCAGCATGCGGTCGGAGACCCGATGATTGTGCAGGGTCCAGGTCTGGGCGAAGGCCCCGTTGTCCGCCGCCAGGCCCCCGGTGAGGGGCACCCCGGGGCCGAGTACCGCCGAGGCGCCGGCGATGAGGTCGCTGCCGTTCACCCCGACCCCCTGGGAGAGCAGGATGACCGCCTTCAGCTCCGGGTCGGCCAGTTGGGCCGCCAGGCGCCTGCCGGCGGCCCGGGAGTCGGCCATGTCCGCCAGATCCGTGGTGGCGGTGCGCAGGCCGATGCGGTCGAACTGCACCGCCGTGACCACCAGGCTGTCCTCGGCAACGCCGGCGGCGGTGATTTCGCCGGCGGTGCTGGCCCCGACCCGGATGGCGTCGGGGAATGCCTCGGTCAGGCGCTGGGCCAGGGCGCCGTTCCCGGCGGCGAAATGGGCCGGTGCGGCGAAGACAAGAATCAGATCGGGTTGGATAGATACCAGGGGGCCCAGGTCGGCCCCTGCTAGGGATGTGGCGAGCGCTTGGCGGATCTGCACCTTGTCCTCGGGTTCTCGTTGTAGTAGCAGCGGGGGCCGGTAGTCGGCACGGCCGTTAAAGGCCAGTGGAGCATAGGGGCTTTGCCCGGCCTGGGCAACCGCACCCGGTCGCCCCCAGCAGTTCCAAATTTGGGGGCCAGATCGGTGCCCGTGGGAGCGGCGCCTCGC
>DYRB01000390.1 GCA_020718945.1 Lamprocystis purpurea
CGGCTCCCGTGCCAGCCAGTCGGGAAGCACTCGGTCCAGGGCTACGCAGACCAGGGGTCCCTGAGGCCCGCTGGCCCATCTGGGATTGCGCGGGACGTCCTGCCCGCGCAGGAATACCCCAATCCCCAGGACATCGCGTTCCGGGTGCTGTTCCCCGTACAGACCCACCTTGGTCAACAGGTTGTACCAGAACCCAGTCGCCGACTGCCCCTGAAACTCGACCACAACCGCGGGCCCGGCGTGCCCCTCGGGCTCGAAGATCCCGTCCAGGCGCCGCTCCAGGCCCTTGATGGTCAGGGAGCAGAAGCGGTAGTCGCCCTCCAGGCGACGGCCGCCGGTCAGCACCCGAAAGGCCTCAGGACCGGCGGAAAGAAACAAATAGATGGGGTGGTCGGTCTTCATAGCTCCAGCCTGAGCAGTGCCGTGTCGCGCCCCCATCCTAGCACGGGGCGTTCGCGGCGGGGATTTTGCAGGGAAACACGGGGTTTATAAGGTCTTGACCTTTGCCTCTGCGACCACCTTTCGGGGCAGTAGGCAAGACCCCCGATCTGCGCGGACGAATCCCTGGTTCCAGTCTGAAGGGGTCTGATCCCGGCCCCCCGGGATCCCCGGGGACCAGGGCCTGCCCCTACCTCAGGTCGAAGGCAATCGGCACCCGCACCGGCCAGCGGCTGCGGCCTAGGGCCGCGGGTATGGCCTTGTAGCTGCCCAGTCGGCGCAGGGTCTCCAGGGCCGCCCGGTCCAGCACCTCGTGGCCCGAACCCTTGACCAAACGGATGTCGGCGAGGCGTCCGTCACCCTGCAGGGTGAAGCCGACCACGACCGTTCCCTTGACCTCCGAGCCCCGCGCCTCCGGGGGATAGAAGCGGTTGCGGGCTATGGCCTGCTGGAGGCCGCGCAGGTATTCGCCCTCCTGGGACGCGACCGCGGCCCCGCCGGTCCCCTGGGTTGTCCCGCCCCCGCCCTGACCGGAGTCCGGTCCGGGGACCTTGGCCGCGACAGGCATCGGCTGGGGGGCCCTGGCTTGCACCTGGGGCGGACCCGGCTTCGCCTTGGCGACCTTGGGCGTCTCCGCAGGCTTCGGCTTGGGCTTGGGCTTGGGCTTGGGCTGGGCCTTGGGCTTCGGCTTGGGCGGCGGGGGCGATTCCACCACCGGCACTGGCACCGGCTCCGGGATCAGCTCGGGGGCCGGGTCGGGGGTCGGTTCGGGTTCCGGGGCGGCCTCCGGCTCCGGCTCCCGCTCAGGCACGGCCGCCAGCTCCAGCGGCGGCTCTGGCTCTGGCTCAGGCGGCGTCTCGGCCGTTTCAGGCGCGCCCCCGGGCGAACCCGGATCGGTGAACATGGCCAGGGTCACCCCGACCTCCTGGGCCGCCGATTCTGCGGGGGCATCCCCGGGCGCGACCCAGATCAGGGCCGCGGCCAGGGCCAGGTGGACGAAGGCGGAGATGGTCAGGGCGACGAGCAGGCAGCCCAGACAGCGCAGTGAGACCCTCACCGGTCCCGGGTCAGGATGCTGACCCGCTCCAGGCCGCGGGCCTTGAGGATGTCCACCACCGCGACGAACTGCTCGAACCTGGCCTGGGCGTCCACCCGCAGGGCTATGGCGGTCTGCGGGTCCAAGATCGCCAGGCGCTCGCCCAGAGGTTCCAGACCCAGGGGGGCGGCATCAAGATAGTAGGTCCCATCGGCCCCGACGGCGATCTCCACCCGTTGCGTGACCTCCGCCGGGTTGGCCGCACTGGCCTTGGGCAGACGGATGGGCAGGCGCCCCTCGGCCAGGAAGGTGGCGGTGGTCAGGACTATGGCCAGCAGCACCAGCATGACGTCGATGAAGGGGATGACATTGATGGTGTCCATGCGCTTCATGATGATACCTGGAGCCTCCGCCAGCGGGACTGCAAGACCTCGACCCGGCGCAGCAGGGCGTTGTAGAAGACCAGGGACGGGATGGCGACCACCAGCCCCAGGGCCGTCGCCTTGAGTGCCAGGGCCAGCCCGGTCATGATGGCCGAGGTCTCGATGGCCCCGCCTTGACCCATGTCGTGGAAGGTGATGAGGATACCCAGCACCGTACCCAGCAGCCCGATGTAGGGGGCGTTGGCGCCGATGGTGGCGATGGCGGTGAGGTGCTCGGTGAGCGCGATATTCAGCTCCTCCGCGTCGGCGAAGCGGCCCAGATCCACCCGCGCCAGGTAGAGATAGCGCTCGATGACGAAGGCCAGCATGAGGAAGCTCATGAGGCCGAGCACGCCCAATACGGCGTAGTCCAGATAGGCTTTGAGGTACTGCACAATGAATCCTCGTTCGATGGGGCGGCCGACGGCGTGGTGACGCCCTTTCTGCTCGCCTTCCTGGTGGGTCTGCTCAGCGCCCTGCACTGCCTGGGGATGTGCGGGGGTATAGTCGGGGCCCTGGCCTTCGCCCTGCCCCTGGAGACGCGCCGCGACGGGCCGCGCCTGCTGGTCTTTCTGCTCGCCTTCAACCTGGGGCGGGTGGCGACCTATGCCGCGGCCGGGGCCGCCTTCGGCTGGTTGGGCGCGGCCCTCACCACGGGCCCGGCGGCCTGGCCCCATCGCGTCCTGCAAGGGCTGGCGGCCCTGGTCATGGTCGGGATCGGGCTCTACATCGCCGGGTGGTTCCCACGCTTCGCCCAGGTGGAGCGCCTCGGCGAGCCCCTGTGGCAGCGCCTGGAGCCCTGGGGCCGCCGTCTGGTCCCGGTGACTACCCTGCCGCGGGCCCTGGCCTACGGGGCCATCTGGGGCTGGTTGCCCTGCGGCCTGGTCTACACCATGCTCATCGCCGCCCCGGCCCAGGGCGGGCCCGCCGCCGGGGCCCTGTTCATGGCCCTGTTCGGCCTCGGGACCCTGCCGGCTATGCTCGCCGTGGGTCTGCTGACGGGTCGTCTGCAAGACCTGGCCCGGGACCGCCGTGTCCAGGTGGCCGCAGGGCTTGGCATTATCGCCCTGGGCCTGTTTACCCTGGGCTACCAAGGATACAATTTCCGTCTGTTTTGATCGACCGCCCGGGGCGGCCAATCTGGGGTAAATCACATGTTCAATACGCAACGCCCGCCCGCCCAACGTCTGATCGGGACCGCGCCGGAACTGCGCCGGGTCCTGTCAGCGGCGCGCATGGTGGCGGCCACCGAGGTCAATGTCCTGATCTCAGGCGAGGGCGGCACAGGCCGCCAGACCCTGGCCCGGGAGATTTACCGGCTCGGGCCCAGGTCCAGCGGGCCCTGCCAGGCCCTGGCCTGCGCCGGCCTGGCCGAGGAGGCCCTGCGCCGCCTGATCGAGGCCCCGGCGGCCGTCCCCGGGACCCTGATCCTGACCGAGG
>DYRB01000021.1:0-2003 GCA_020718945.1 Lamprocystis purpurea
GACCTCGCTCTCCCACTCCCTCGCGTCGATCCCCCTAAGTCCGACAGGCTCCTAGACGACGGTAACCGTCCGATGTCGCTGGCCGAGCCTTCCGTAACCGCGAGCCCATCCCGCCTGGCCTTCATCGACGCCCTGAAGGCGGTGGCGGTGCAGTTCATAGTCCTGCATCACCTGGCCTTCTACGGGCCCCTGTCCGACAACGCCTATGACCTGGCGGTCGGGCCCATCGTCTGGCTGAGTCAGGATGGGCGCATGGCGGTGCAGGCCTTTCTGGTGATCGGCGGTTTCCTGGCGGCGCGGGCCATGGCCCCCGGCGGTGGCCTGGTCACCGACCGGCCCCTGGGGCTCTTGGTGCGGCGCTATCTGCAACTGGTGGCACCCTACCTCGCCGCCCTGCTGGTCGCCATACCACTGACCGCCCTGGCCCGGTCCCTCCTGGGCGATCACTACGCCCTACCCCCTGCCCCGACCGCCGAGGCCCTGGTCGCCCATGCCCTGCTGCTGCACAGCATCCTGGGCTACGAGGGGCTGTCCGCCGGGGTCTGGTATATCGCCATCGACTTCCAGCTCTTCGCCCTGCTGCTCGGAACCCTGTGGCTGGCACGGTGGACCCCGGGCGTCCGGGAGCGGGTCGCGGAGACCGGGCTGCTGCTGGTGACGGTACTGACCCTCGCCTCCCTCTTTGCCTTCAACCGCAACGCGGACTGGGATGTCTGGGGGCTGTACTTCTTCGGGGCTTACGCCCTGGGGGCGCTGACCTTCTGGGCCACGGACCGGGGCCGGGCGGCCCCCTGGCTGGGCTGGATCGTCTTCGGGGTGGCTGCTGCCCTCTGGCTGGACTTCCGGGGGCGTATCCTCGTGGCCGTCGCCGTGGCCCTGGCCCTGGGGCTGGCCCGCTACCTGGGGTTCATCGACACCTGGCCCAGGTCCCGATGGGTGGCGGGCCTGGGCGCCATCTCCTACTCGGTCTTTCTGATCCACTTCCCGGTCTGCCTGGTGATCGGGGGGCTGATCACCCGTTTCGGCTCTGCCGACCCCTGGCTCAATCTGACCGGCCTGGGCATTGCCTGGGCAGCGAGCCTGGGGGCCGGGGCCCTCTTCTACCGGCTGGTGGAGGCCCCTGTCCGACGGCACTTCCGGCTGGCCCACCCCGCGGCGCCTGTCCGATAGCGGCCCGCGCCGGGCCTGGCCCTCGATAAACGCCTCCCGGTCCGGCAGCGACGGGGGCGCAGCCGCAGTGGGCCCGACAGGGCGCCAAGATTGCCAATGTCACGTCGCTTGCTTAGGATCACGCACCCTTCCCACAGACCCGCAGTAACGACCATGGAATTCATCGACTTCATCCTCCACGCGGAGGTTCACCTGCGGGAGTTCCTGGTCGCCTACGGCCTGTGGATCTACCTCTTGCTCTTCCTCATCATCTTCGCCGAGACGGGACTGGTGGTGACCCCCTTCCTCCCCGGCGACTCCCTCCTCTTCACCCTCGGCATCATGGCCGCGGAGGGGTTGCTGGACATCCAGGCCCTGTTTGGGCTGCTGCTGGCCGCCGCCATCCTGGGCGACACGGTGAACTACTCCATCGGCGCCTGGGTCGGGCCACGGGCCTTCCACTACCCGGACTCCCGCTGGCTCCGCCGGGAGCACCTGACCCGTGCCCATGCCTTCTACGAGAAGTACGGTGGCAAGGCCATAGTCCTCGCCCGCTTCGTGCCCATAGTGCGGACCTTCGCCCCCTTCGTCGCCGGGATCGGCACCATGGAGTATCGACGCTTCATCCTCTTCAACGTGACCGGGGGCCTGGCCTGGATCAGCCTCTTTCTGCTTGGCGGCTACTACCTCGGCAATCTGCCGGGGGTGAAGAGCAATATGAAGCTCATCGTGGTCCTCATAGTCCTGGTCTCGGTGATGCCCATCGTCTACGAGTGGTGGCGGGCCCGTCAGGCCAGCCGCCAGGAGTAACTAGGCCCGGAGTGGCCTCGGGACACTGCTGCGCGGTGTCGCGC
>DYRB01000021.1:2103-3464 GCA_020718945.1 Lamprocystis purpurea
AGGTCCGGGTCAGACCTCCTCGTCGTCGCCCCCACCAAAGAAGCCACCGAAGAAGCCGCCGTCCTCCTCCCCGCCGGACGCCTCAGGCGCCGGCTGTGGCGCCGGCTCTGGCGCCGGCTCTGGCGCTGCCGCCGGGGTCTCAGCCGCCTGGGCCTCGCCGCCGAACATCCCGGATACGGCGTTGGCGAGCAACATGCCGCCGGCCACGCCCATGGCGGTCTGCATGGCCCCGGCCATGAAACCGCCGCCCTGGGCGCCAGGCTGGGCGCCGGCCTGCATGCCGGGCCTCATCCCAGGCTGCATCCCCAGGCCCTGGGCCGGGCTGTTACCCCAGCCGCCGCCGCTGGCCGGTTGCGGCGGCATGGCCCGGGCGGCCGGGGCAGCGGCGGGCTGGGGCTTGCTGCCGCCAAAGAGCCCGCCGAGGAAGCCGCTGCTCTGGGTCTGGGCCTGGGAGGCCAACTGCTGCTCCAGTTCCTCGATGCGGGCCTGGAGATTGTTCATCCCTTGCTCCTGCATCAGGACCACCTGGGCCATCAGGTAGGGGGCCACCGGCTGCCGGGCCACCAGTCCCTGGATCAGGGCCTCGGCCTGGGCGTCCCGGGGGCCGGCCTGGGCCTCGGCCTGGGCCAGGCGCTGGAACAGGCCCTCGATCATGCTGCGTTCCTGGTCGTACATGGTTGCTACCTCTTTGCTTAGGGTGAGTCTGGGTGCCCCGACAGGGCGACGGGCAACAGCGTAGGGGCCGACCGTTGCCAATAAAATACGAATGTTCCTTGTGATTCATTCGAGACACAAGCTCGACATGGTGCTGGCGGATACCCCCATCGGCAGCGCCCTGAACGTGCGGGCCTTCAACCACCCGCTGGGGGAGTGCGCCATCACCTTCTTCGCTGTCCCTGGGGTTGCGGCCCGCTACCGGGAGGGGTTTCCCCAGTCCCTGCACCAGGCGCCGATGCTGGTCCCCGCGGAGAGCACGGCCCTGCGCGGGGCCCTGATGCACTGGCTGGACCGACTCGGCATCTGCACCCGGATCGTCGGCGAGTTCGAGGACCGGGCCCTGATGCAGGCCTTCGGTCAGGCCGGGGTCGGGGTCTTCATGTCCCCCAGCGTCATCGACGCCGAGACCGCCCGGCAGCACGGGGTGGAGCCCATCGGCAGCACCCCTGAGGTGCGGGAGCGCTACTACGCCATCTCCGCCGAGCGCCACCTGAGCCACCCGGCGGTGGTGGCGGTGAGTCAGGCTGCCCGGCTGGACATCTTCCGGGACCCGATCGAGGGTGATGGCGAGGGGCTGAAACCAATCTGAAGGTGCGGCCGCCGCGGGTTGCATCCTCGTGGGAGCGGCGCCTCGCCGCGACGGG
>DYRB01000021.1:3564-15135 GCA_020718945.1 Lamprocystis purpurea
CGTGGGAGCGGCGCCTCGCCGCGACGGGCGTCTTCCAGCAACGCCTATGATGGAGACATAGGTGATGACGACCACCACCAGAATCGTGGACGCCACCAGGCCGGTGTCGGGCTGGACCCCGAACTGGGTCAGCCAGTCGGCCAGGGGGACGGCGAGCACGGCCTCGCCGACGATGCCGCTCCGGACCCCGACGGATGTGATGCCGACCTCGGTTGGGGTCCTGTCCGAGGCGGATGGCCACCGCGGCCGACCTGCCCCCGTCCTCCGCGAGCCGCGCCAGGCGGCCGCGCCAGGCGGGCGCGCCGGGCGGAGACCAGGGCAATCTCGGACATGGCCAGGGCGCCGTTGACCAGGATCAGGGCCAACAGAAACAGGACATCCATAGAGGGGCTCTCGATAACCAGGGACCCATAGCATCAGGGCGCCGGGTATCCAGGGCAAGTCTCAGGGGGGGCGGGACCCTGTCGAATCCCTGACGTCGGCGGCACCGGCAGGGGCGCCAAGCCATTGTGTCGGAGTGCCATTCTGTCACGGTCAAGCCCTCGGGCCAGGCGGACTTCTACCCCAGCCGCGGGGTCCCCGTCGGCATGGGCGGCATGAGCGGCCGGACCTGATCGCCTAGGGCGCCCGGCGGCCCCGTTGCCAGGGTGGGGGCCGCCGGGCTAAGGTGCCAACCCCCAGGCGCCGGTCGCCTGCCGCCTGTTGTGGGCTAGACCCTGTGGACAACCACCCCCCGAACATCCAACCCCAGCCTCGCCCGCTCCCCGCCTTGCGCCTGGATGCCCTTGGCCGCCGCCGGGTGGACTATCGGGCCCTGGCCGCCCTGGCCGCACCCCTGTTCCTCAACAGCGGCATCCAGGCGGTGCTCAACCTGACCGACACCTGGTTCCTCGGGCGCATCTCCACCCAGGCCACCGCCGGGGTGGGGGCGGTCTACTGGTTCGTCATCGTCTTCATCTTGCTGCTCGGCGGGGTGTGTATGGCCGTGCAGACCCTGGTGGCCCAGGCCTGCGGGGCCGGGGACCGCCGGGCGGCGGCGCGGACCACCTGGGCGGGGCTTTGGGTGGCCCTGCTCAGCGGGCCCCTGTTCCTGCTGGTGGGCCTGAGCGGCGGCCGGCTGCTGGCCCCCTTCGGCCTGGACCCCGGGGTCGAGGCCCTGGCCCTGGAGTTCTGGTTCCCGCGCATGTCCGGGGCTGTGGGCGGGGTGGCCCTGTGGGCGGTGACCAGCTTCTTCAACGGCACAGGGCGGACCGGGGTCACCCTGGCCCTGATGGTCGCGGTGGGCCTGGTCAATGCCCTGCTCAATCAGGTCTTCGCCTTCGATCTCGGCATGGGGGTCGCCGGGGTGGCCTGGGCGACCACCACGGCCCAAGGGGTCGGGGTCCTGCTCGCCCTGGCGGTCTTCCTCAGCCCCCGGGTCCGTGCCGCCTACGGCAGCCACTTGGTGTGGCGCCCAGACTCGACGGCCATGCGCCGCGCCCTGCTGCTCGGCCTGCCCATGGGGCTGTTGCCGGCGGCGGACCTGGTGGGCATGGCCCTGTTCCAGTTGATGCAGGTGGACCTGGGGACCGTGGCCGGGGCCGCGACCCAGATCGTCATGATGCTGACCTCCATGGCCTACATGCCCGCCATGGGCATCGCCAGCGCCGGGACCACATTGGTCGGTCAGGCCATAGGCGCGGGGGACAAAGACTGGGCGCGCAAGCTGGGCAACGCCGCCATCAAGGTGAACCTGGGCTTCATGGGCCTGGTGAGCCTGCTGCTGGCCCTGGCCGGGCCCTGGCTGCTGCCGCTCTTCGTCACCCCCGGCGACCCCAACGCCGCGGCGGTGGTCGAGACGGGCAAGGTGCTGATCTGGATCGCCGCCTTCTATCAGGTCTTCGACGGGCTCAACCTGGGGAGTGGCTTCGCCCTGCGTGGGGCCGGGGACGCCCGGGCCCCGGCCCTTCTGGTGGTGCTGGTGTCCTGGTTCGGCTTCCTGCCCCTGGCCCACAGCCTGAGTTTCGCCCCCGGGGCGGGTTGGGTCGGGTTCCTGCCCCAGTTCGGCCTGGGGGCAGCGGGGGGCTGGGCGGCGTTGCTCATCTATGTGGCCGTGCTGGGGACAACGCTCTGGCTGCGCTGGGCATCCGGGGCCTGGCGGCGGGTGGACCTGACCTGAGCGACGGTCCGGCGTTCAGCCCAGAGCCCGGCGCACTATGGCCGCCAGGGGCGAAATGGCCCCGGATGCCTCGGGTTCGGCCCCGGCCTGGCTATGGTCGGCCTGGCAGTTCGGGTCCTCGTGCCGGTGGTCGTGGTGGAGACCGCGGGCCTCGTGCCACCGGGCCTGGACTTTGCGCCGCGCCTCCTGGGCCAGGAGCTTGCGCACCCAGAACAGACACAGGGCCACCAGGCGCAGGAAGCTTTCCATGTTCTGCGAGGTAGGGGCTATGCGGCTTCCCAGCGCGTCGAACACCCGCCCCATCTCCTCGGTGGCACCCTCCGGGAGCTTGCCGGTGAAGACGCCGTCGATCACCGCCTCCAGCAGGGCCTTGGGCTCCTTCTCCCCCAGGGACGTGGAGATGCGCTCGATGTGCTCGAGCAGTTCCTTGGGCTTGAGCTTGTCCACCTTGATGCCGAAGCTCTTGATGTCGCAGGTCAGCAGGTCGCGGGTCTTCATGGGGTCTCGCTGCGGTTATTGGATAGGTGCCAGAGTCGTCGACGCGACGGGGCGATGGGCCAGCCGCCGGGCTCGCTGCGCTTTGCCGGGTCGCGCCGAGGCGGCGCTCCCACGGCTGTTGACCGCGCCCGGCCGCGGTCGAGGGGCCCTCAATCCGCCAGCCGCTCCAGTTCCACCAAGCCGCCGGCGTTCTTGGCCTCGACCTTGGCGTAGAGGTCGTAGAGGGCCGCCTGCAGGGCCTCCTCGATCACCGGGTGGTAGAAGGGCATGCGCAGCAACTGGCCGACGGTCAGCCCCTGGGCGATGCACCAGGCGAGCAGGTGGGCCAGGTTCTCCCCCTTGGGCCCGATCATCTCGGCCCCCAGGATGACGCCGGTCTGCTTGTCCCCGTAGACCCGCAGTACCCCCTTGTTCTGGCCCATGATCAGCGCCCGGCCCACCGGGGCGAAGTTGATCTGGCCGACCGCCGTGGTCGCCTGGTCCAGGTCGTTCCAGCGCGCCCCGACCACGCAGATGTTGGGGTCGCAGAAGTTGATCATGAGCGGGACCTTGCGCTTGAAGGCGGCGGTCTCGCCGTGGGCGGCGTTGTAGCCGGCGATGCGGCCCTCGTCCCCGGCCTCGTGCAGTATGGGCCGGTCCCCGGTCACGTCCCCGGCGATGAACACCGGCAGGTCGCCCACTTGCATGGTGTTGGGGTTGTAGGTCGGGATGCCGCGCCGGTCCAGGGGCACGCCGAGCTTGTCCAGGCCCAGGCCCTCGACGTTGGGCACCCGCCCTATGCTGCACAGCACCCGGTCTACCAGGACGCCCTGCTCCCCGGCGGTGACCCGCATCTGGGCGCCCTCCTCGGTGAGGGACACCGGGTGGCCCAGGTGGATGGGGAATTCCTTGCCCAGGATGTCCAGGGCGCAGCGCTGCACCTCAGGGTCCTGGGCCCCGCCGATGTGGCCGAGCTGGTCGAAGCCGGTGACCGTCACCCCCAGGCGGGCCAGGCTCTGGCCCAGCTCCAGGCCGATGGTCCCGAGCCCCACCACGGCCACGGAGGCGGGCAGGTCGTTGAGCTCGAACACGCTGTCGGTGGTAATGACCTTGTCGCCGAAGATCTGCCAGGCCATGGGGACCAGGGGCCGCGAGCCGGTGGCGATAATCACCCGGGAGGCGCGGATGCGGTGGGTGTCGGTCTCGATCAGGGTCGGCTCGACGAAGCGGGCGTACTCCTGGATGAACTCGTCCCCCAGGTTGTCCGTGCTGCTGCCCAGCACCCGGTCGACGAAGGTATCGCGCAACTCCTGCACATGCTCCATCACCGAGACCAGATCCACCGCCAGTTCCTGGTGCCCGTCCACCCCGTAGCGCCCGAGGTGGGTGCGGCGGTGGTAGTCGTCGGCGATCTGGATCAGGGCCTTGGAGGGCATGCAGCCGACCCGGGCGCAGGTGGTCCCAGGCTCCCCGCCGTTGATGAGGGCAAAGGTCTTGCCCGCCCGGCGCACCTGGCCCATGGCGTTGAGCCCCGCGGTCCCGGAGCCGATGATGGCGACGTCGACGCTTCTTTCTTGCATAACAATCTCCCAACTCGTTGAATTTTTGGCAAGCCCTGAGGCCGGGCCGGCGGATGGCGGCATTGTAAGGCCAAAGGTTGGGGCGCGGGACTCTGGCGGTAGGTCCGGTTCGGCGCAGAGCAGGGGTGCCCGGTGCGGCGCCCGGGTAACCCGGGGCAATCTGGCGGTAGCGTCCTGGTCGTCGGGCTTGTTGATGAACTCGTCGGCCCCTGCGGCGAAGGCGCGGTCCACGGAACCGTCGTCCTCGAACACGGTGATCATGATGATGGGGACATGGCGGCCCTGGGGGAGGGCGCGGATGGCCGCGCAGGCGGCGAAGCCGTCCATGACCGGCATGGCGGCGTCGAGCAGGACCAGGTCGGCCCCGTCGGCGGTGAAGTGGTCCACCCCGATCTGGCCGTTCTCGGCCACCTGGGTGTCGAAGCCGAGGCGGGCGATGCACTGCTGTATGGCGATACGCAGCACCGGGTCGTCGCCGACGATCAGGGCGCGCAGCTTGTGGGCTTGATCCGTGGCGAGGGTCATGGGCTGGGTGTCTCCTCGGCGCCGGTGGCGCCTTCGTGGTCGAGCAGCTCGGCCAGTTCCCGGGTGGCGCGGCCGGCCTCGGCCTCAATGGCCGCGACCAGATCTGCGGCCTGGCTCAGGTCCCCGGCCTTGGCCTGGGCATTGAGGGCCCGGGCCTGTTGCATCAGCCCCCGGGCCCCCAGGGTCCCCAGGGCGCCGGCCAGGGTGTGGGCCGCGGCACCGACCCTTCGGGCGTCGCCCGCCACCAGCCCGGCGCGAAGCTCGGTGAGGCGGGTGGGCAAGTCATCGAGGCAGGTCTCGATGACGTCCCGGATGTCGCCCATGGCCTCGCACAGGTCGGCGATGACCTTGGCGTCGATGGCCGGGGCCGCGTCTGGCTTTTTGGCGGGCTCAGGGGCAGCCGGCGTCGGGATCGGTTTCGGGGCTGGCTCCGGGGCTGGCTCCGACGCTGGCTCCGGCATTGGGCGCACCCACCAACGCCCCAGGGTGGCCAGCAGGTCCGGGGCGCGGATGGGCTTGGGCAGGTAGTCGTCCATGCCGGCTTCCAGACAGCGCTCGCGCACCGCCGGAAAGGCGTGGGCGGTCAGGGCGACGATGGTCTGGTGCCGGCCGTCACCCTGCTGGGCCTCGCGCTCGCGCAGGGCCCGGGTGGCGGAGAGGCCGTCGAGGACGGGCATTTCACAGTCCACCTTGATGCCGCGCAGGGCCGGATCGGCGCGCACCTGGGCCAGGACCTGGACATCGGCGGACGGCCAGGTCGGCTCGGTGGCATCGTCCGGTGCCGCCTCCAGGGGGACCACGAAGCTGAAGCTGCTGCCCGTGCCGACCTCGCTCTCCAGGTCCAGGGTGCCGCCCATCATCTGCACCAGTTGGTTGCTGATGGCCAGCCCCAGGCCGGTCCCGCCGAAGCGCCGGGTGGTGCTGTTGTCGGCCTGGCGGAAGGCCTCGAAGATATGCTCGCGGGCCTCGGGGCTGACGCCCATGCCGGTGTCGCAGACCGCGAAGCCGATCTGGGGGTGCTGGCGTCGGCCTCGTCGAGCAAAACCCTCGGGCCCACCTCGCCGCCCTCGGTGAACTTGATGGCGTTGCCGATCAGGTTGATGAGGATCTGGCGCAGCCGGGTGGGGTCGCCGACCACCTGGGTGGGGACATTCGCCTGGACATAGCAGATCGCCTCCAGCCCCTTGGCGCTGGCCTTGCCGGCGAGCATCTGCACGGTCTCTTCGGCCAGTTCCGGGAGGTTGAAGGGGCTGCGGTCCAGCTCCATGCGCCCGGCGTCGATCTTGGAGAAGTCCAGCACGTCGCCGATCACCCCCAACAGCCCCTCGGCGGAGGCGATACCCATGGACACATAGTGGGCCTGCTGGGGCGTCAGTTCGGTCCCCTCCAGCAGTTCCAGCATGCCCACCACGCCGTTGAGCGGGGTGCGGATCTCATGGCTCATGCTTGCCAGGAACTGGCTCTTGGCATCGGCCAGGTCCATGGCCCGGTCACGGGCCGCCTCCAGGACCTCGGTCTCGTCGGCCATGGCGGTAACGTCCTGGACCAGGACCACCTCGATGACCTCCTTGCGCTGGGAGTGCATCACCACGGTGATGTCCCGGGTGCGGTCGTCGCCGAGCAGGGCGCGGCACAGCTCGTCACCGTTACCGTTGGGCATGAAGTAATCCACCACCCCCAGTTGCGGCTTAGGAACAGTTCAGAAACAACTGAGGCATCTGGGGGGCGGGCGTCCCGCCCGCCAGACGGGCCAGAGGCCCGTCCCCCGGTCCAGAACGTATCGCTTGTTCTTGAACCGTCGCTTATCGCGCTGCGCCACCTCCAGGGCCTGGGCCATGGACTGGGCAATCAGCACCGTGTAGCCGTTGTTGCGCAGCAGGTCGCCGTACTTGGCGCAGACCGTGGGGGAGTCGTCCACGAACAGGATGGAGCCGCCCAGCCGATCACGGGTGCGCGGGAGTTGGCGGGCCCGCCAGTCCCCCATGCCACCGGCCTCGCTGTAGGTGGTGAGGAACTTGCGCATCCGGTAGGGCAGGGGGGTGAGGTCCTCCTTGCGCTGGATGTCGTTGTTCGGGCGTCGGCTGGCGAGCTGGTAGGCGCGGTCGTCGGGCTGCTCGGTGAAGATCATCACCGCCAGGTGGTCCAGGCGGCGCTCGGCGTGGATCTGCTCCAGGACCTCCCAGCCGTTCATCCCGGGCATGAGCCAGTCCAGCAGCAGGCCGTCGAAGGGCGCCCCGGCGTCCGCCGCGGCCAGCAGCAGGGCCAGGCCCTCGGCCCCACTCCCGGCGGCCCGGCAGCGCATCCCGGCCCCGGACAGGGACTGGGTGCAGACCGCCCCCAGGGGCCGGAAGCCGACACAGCCGTCCTGCTCCTGCATGCGGAAACGCTGCCGGGGGATGTTCCACTCGGCATGATCGACGAACAGCCAGCCGTCGTCCCCCAGCCCGGTCAGGACCACGCTGCCCGCGGTCTGGGCGGCGACGCTGGTGAACATCCGGGTGATGTTTGGGTGGTGGAACTGCCCACCGCGACCACCCGCAGACCGGGGCGGCGGGGCCTGGCCGCGGCCCGGGGCGGCGGGTGCGGCTGGGCCGCTGGCACTGTGCCGCCTCGGCTGGCGGGGGTCCCGACATGGCGGGAGAGCACGGTGCGCATCTTGCGCAACAGGCCATCGCCGGCAGCCAGCAGGGCCTCGCGGGTGACGCTCTCCCCGGGGCGGGCCTGGCGGGCCGGGGTGCGCGTGTAATCCAGGGCCCCGGCCTTGAGTGCATCGAACAGATAGGTGGTGTTGCGTCGGATGGTGGCGCTGGAGACTCAAGTCGAAGGCCCGTCAGCGCAGCTACGCAAATATACGCAAATGTGCGGGGCGGGTCATGGGCCGCCTCAGAGGGCCGCGGCCAGGGCCGCGAGGAAGGCATCGTCCTCGCCCGGGCGCCCGACGGTGACGCGCAGGCAGTCGGCGAGCAATGGGTGGGCCCCGTGCAGGTTCTTGACCAGGACCCCGCGCCCCTTGAGTCCGGCGAAGACCCGGTCCGCCCCGCCCCCGGACAGGCGCAGCAGGATGAAGTTGGCCTCGCTGGGGTAGGGCTGGACCCCATCCATAGCCGTAAGGGCGGCGAAGAGCCGCCCCCGCTCGATGCGGATGGCGGCGGTCTGGGCGTCGAACAGGGCCCGGTGGCGCAGTGCCAGGGCCGCGCTCGCCTGGGTCAGGGCGTTGATGTTGTAGGGCAGGCGGGTCTTGTCGATCTGCTCCAGCCAGTCGGGTGGGCCGGCCAGGTAGCCCAGGCGCAGCCCGGCCAGGCCCATCTTGGAGACGGTGCGCATGACCAGCAGGTTGGGCCATTCCCCCAGGCGGGGCAGGAAGCTTAAGTCGGTGAAGGGGGCATAGGCCTCGTCCAGGATCACCAGGCCTGGGGCGGCCTCGATGATCCGGATGATGTCGCCCGCCGGGAACAGGTTGCCGGTGGGGTTGTTGGGGTAGGCGACATAGGTCAGGACCGGCTGTTCCCGGTCCAGGGCGTCCAGCACCGCCGGCAGGTCCAGGTCGAAGCCCTCCGGGCGCAGCGGGACCCCCACATAGCCCATGCCGGCGAAGGTCGCGATCATGCGGTACATCACGAAGCCCGGCTCCAGGGACAGCACCTTGCGCCCCGGCCCGCCGAGGGTCATGGCCAGCATCTGGATCAGCTCGTCGGAGCCGTTGCCCAGCACCAGGCCCATGTCCGCCGGTATGGCCATGGCCTCCCGCAGGGCCGCCTGTACCGCCGGGGCCTGGGGGTGGGGGTAGCGGTTGATCTCCGTGGCGCCGAGCAGCCGGTGCCACTCCTCTTGGATCTCCGCCGGCCAGGGGTAGGGATTCTCCATGGCGTCGAGCTTGATCAGCCCGGCGGCGGCGGGGACCTGGTAGGCGCGGATGTCCCGGATTTCCGGGCGGACCAGGCGGGCTATGAGGTCTTGCATAGGCGTATCTCTGATTCTGCGCAATCTTGGCCGCTCCGGCGGCCTGAAGGGTTGTGCGGCACTCGTCGGCGATGTCGTCCGAAATCTCGATCTGAACCTGGGTCATGAGTCAAACATTTCGGACGGGGCGAATGCCCGGTCCGGCATGGGGGCTCCAGCGCCTTGAAGGTCAGTGCCCGGAACACATAGTCGCCGCTGGGGTCAGCCCCGTGGTCAGGACGCGAAAGGCCTCCGGTCCGGTGGAGAGGAATTCGTAGATGACTTGATCGGTCTTCATGGCTCGATGGTCACGGTGCCTGCTGTCTTGGGTGTCGCGTCAGTGCGGTTCCACCTGACGGGGCCCGGTGTCGGTCGCCGCGATAGACCAGCCCAGGGCAAGGCCCTGGGAAGGCTTGGTCAGACCCAGCTGGCGTCCCGCACGCTTTCGAACAGGTCTATGTCCCAGGCCACCAGGTCCCGGCGCACCGCGTCCACCCGCGAGCGCGGCAGCAGGACCGCCAGGTCTTCCCCGGTCACCACGCCGCGGATGGCCCCGGGGTTGGTGCGGACGTGCTCCAGGGTGTGCCAGGCGAGGATGGCCGCGCCTACCGCCGTCGGATAGGAGATGTAGGTGGCCCCGGCATAGGGGGTGTCGAGCAGACCGCGGTAGCGCAGGTAGGACAGGCCCACGGTCTCGATCAGGGTCTGGCGCTCGTTGCGCACCGACTCGCTGCAGCGGATCTCAGCGGCGGCGCAGAAGTGGGTGCGGTGGATGGTCCCGTTGCGCAGGTACTCCTCGATGCGCCGCGGCTTCTTCATGCCCGGCAGTACCGCCCGCACTACCGCCTCCACGGTCAGGCCGGGCTGGTCGCCCACCGTGGACTTGGACAGCAGGTTGAGCTGCCAGAGGGCCTTGACCAATTCCACCTCGGAGCCGCCGGTGTAGATGCCGATGGAGGCGATCTCCGGGAAGGTGCGGTGCAGGGACAGGAGTTCCTCTTGATAGAGGGGGTACTGGCGGCAGTCCCCGGGCTCGTGGGGAAAGGCGTAGCTGCGGGCCGAGGTGAAGGGCGGGAGCTTCTCCATACGCCCCTGGGTCAGGCGCAATGGGTGCTGGGACAGCTCGTCCAGGGCCACCGCCGGGGCCCAGGAGAAGATCACCGTGTCCGCGTCTATGTCTTCGAGCAGGTAGAGGTCGATGCCCTCGATGCGGAAATCCTTGCGTCCCAGACCCCGCAGGTAATTGATATGGTCGCCGATGAGGAAGTTGGTGATCCCGGGCGAGATGCCCAGGTTGATCATGGCCGCCACCCCGCGCTCGCGCAGCGCCATGTCGTGCTGGTACTGGGCGAAGGTCAGGGTGCGCTCGGTCTCCGCGTCGTACATGTCCGAGGCGAGGTCCGCGGTGTGGGCCCCCAGGTAGGCCGCCAGCTCGAGCATGGGGCAGTTGAAGGAGGGCAGGGCGGCGTTCACCAGCAGGGCGGCCCCGGCCAGTTGGTCGGCGTAGGGGGCCTCGCGGGCGAAGATGGGGTCGAAGCTCTGGACCCCGATCAGCTTGACGCTGTGCAGGTACTGCTCGGCGTGGTAGAGGGCATCCTGGGCACCCGTCGGGTCTATGGTATAGACGAGGAAGCGCACGGCGACGCCGTCGCGCTCGGCCAGCTCCGCCAGGCAGATCAGCATGTTGGAGCCTACGGCACCAAGGCCGAAGAAGACGATGGTGACGGGCTGGGCCGGGTCTGGGCTGGCGCCGGTGGGCGCGGGCGCTGGGGTCATGGGGGCACTCCGGGCAAGGTACGGGGAATCTGGGGTCGGCCGGGCGGCGCCAAGGATAGCCGAAGACTGGAGGCCGGAAAGCGGTTTTGCGTCTGCTCCCTGCGGTCCCGCCAAACGGGTCCGGTCCGGACCAGGTACCAGATTACCCAACTGACGAATAGGCTGGGGCAATCATGTTCAAGAAACTCCTCGGGGATGAGCCGGCGCCGAGCGTCGAGGTGGTGCTGGTCTTCGGTCTGTGGCTGTTGTTTCGCACCCTGCACGATTATCCGGCGACCGAAGCCTAGGCCTCCGGGCCCCCCTGCACCCTGGAGTCCGCGATCATGCCCGTTCAGGCCGCCGCTTTCTCGCCCGTTGGCCGGACCGCCCGCCGGCTTGCCCTGGTCGCCCTGGCGACCCTGCTTGCAGCCGGCGCCGCCGGGGCCCAGTAGGTCGGCGGGCTTGGGGCATCGCCTCGCGGCCCTGGTCCTGCTGGCCCTGCTGGCCCTGTCGCCGATGTCCTGGGCCTGGGACCCGAACCCCGCGGGTGCGTCGGCCCAGCCCGACGGGCCTGCCTTGGCCGTCGGCGTCCGTTACCTGACCAACCGCAGCGTCGCGGGCACGGGCCCGGAGGGGGTCGCCTACGGGGACGACCGCGGGACCCCCAGGTACGGCCGCTGCCAGGTCCAGTTCACCTCCATCCCGCTGCTCGGCGACCTGGCCCCGAGCATCCCCTTCTATGTCCCGGCCGAGACCAAGCGGGTGCGGACCACCGTGCCCCTGCTCTCCCAGACCCTGGTCGAGCTGGACCGGCGCATTGGCTGGCCGCGCACCCAGGTCCTGGCCCACAGCCTGGGTACCCGCGGCGTCGTCCATGCCCTCGAATGGCTGGGCAACCCGCCCGGCGAGCCCTTGCGGGACCTGGTCCTGCTCGCCCCGGACTTCGACGCCCAGACCTTCCCCGCCCATCTGCCCCGCCTGGCCCCCCTGACCCGGGCCATCACCGTCTATGCCTCGGAGAACGACGCCCCCCTCAAGGTGTCGCAGCAGGTGCATGGGGCCCCCCGGCTCGGTCAGGGCGGGGAGCTGCGCAGCGTGGTGGCCGGGGTCGAGACCATCGACGTCTCGCCCACCGGC
>DYRB01000022.1:0-2233 GCA_020718945.1 Lamprocystis purpurea
GTCGCCCACCCAGTCCGATTGCAGGGCTGCGGGGCTGACCAGGACGGCGTAGGCGTTGGCCTGGTCTATGGCCTTGGCGACCTCGGGCCACAGGAGTTGGCCCCCGCGCAGTTGGCGGGAGTCGATCCAGACGGCCTCGCCCAGCTCTTCAAGGGCCTGTTGGAGGCGTTCGACTACCGCGTCGTCCTCGGTGGCGTGGGACAGAAACAACTGGGTCATGGGGCCGCTCCTTGCTCTGGTGGTTGGCTGGGGGGATTCGACCACTGGGGGTGCGGGGATGCGAGGCTGGACCTGGGCTGGCAGCAATTCCAAATTCGAGACCGTCGCTTGGCGCCGCGGCCGGAAGCAGCGTGGGAGCGCCGCCTCGGCCGCTGTTCCAGACGCGGCTTTTGGCCAGGGATGGCCAGTATCCCAGGGGCGCAGGGAGCGGCCCCTGGGACTACCTCATCCATCCCTGGAGTCGTCGGCGCGACCGGGCGAAGCGCAGCGAGCCTGGTGGTCACCCCATTGGATCGGTCGCGGCGAGGCGCCGCTCCCAGGGGCACCGATCTGGCCTCCAAGTGTGGAATTGCTGCTCGGCTGGCCGGACCCTAAGCCTGGAATCGGCAATTCGGCCGCACCGGGACGCAAATTTAAGCAAGTCGCTCGGCTGAAGCCGCTCCTGCACTGTCCCCGCCCGCCCCCAGGCGGACGGGGAGCCGAAGCCTTTGCGCCGGGCCCGGCTTTGCGGTTCCAATGCCGCCTTTCCCTGACCCCGGGCCGCTGCCATGACTCTCTCACCCGCCGAGCTGCGACGCTTCGCCCGCCTGCGCTGGGGCATCTTCGCCATCCTCATCGCCGCCTATATGACCGTTTACTTCCACCGCATGGCCCCGGGGGTGGTGGCGGCGGACCTGATGGCCGCTTTCCATGCCAGCGGGGCGGCCCTGGGGTCCCTGGCGGCCATGTACTACTACATCTACACCGCCATGCAGATCCCCGCCGGGGTCCTGGCGGACACCCTGGGGGCTCGGGTGGGGGTGGCCCTGGGGGCCCTGGTGGCGGGGGCCGGCTCGACCCTGTTCGGCCTGGCGGAGACCTTCGAGGCCGCCTCCCTGGGGCGCTTCCTGGTGGGGCTGGGGGTCTCGGTGGTCTTCGTCGGGCTGATGCGCTCCAACACCCAGTGGTTCAGCGAGCGGCGCTACGGCTCCATCAGCGGCCTGACCCTGTTCCTGGGCAACATCGGCTCCATCCTGGCCGCCGGGCCCTTGGCGGTGCTGCTGACCGCGACCTCTTGGCGCAATGTCTTTGTCGGCATGGGGGTGCTGTCGGTGGGCATAGCCCTGCTCTCCGCCCTGTTCGTGCGCAGCCGCCCTGAGGACGCCGGGTTGCCCTCGGTGCGCGAACTGGAGGGCTTGCCGCCCCACCCGGAGCGCCACCGCCATTGGCTGGCGGACCTCCGCGGGGTCTTCGCTACCCGGGCTGTGTGGCCGAGCTTCTTTGTGATGTTCGGGGTGACGGGCAGCCTGTTCGCCTTCGCCGGGCTCTGGGGGGTGCCGCTGATGCGCGACTGCTTCGGCTTGGACCGCACCGGGGCCTCGTACTACACCACCGCGGCCCTGGCGGGGTTTGCGGTAGGCTGTGTGGTCATGGGCTGGCTGTCCGATCACCTGGGACGGCGCAGGCCGGTAATCCTGGGGGCCTGTGCCCTGTCGGTGATGGCTTGGGCTGCCCTGATCCTGCTGCCCTGGGGCCCGGGCTGGAGCGGCCTGACCCTCTACGCCCTGCTCGGCCTGACCGCCGGGGGCTTCGTGGTGGGCTATGCGGCGGCCAAGGAGGTGGTGGCGCCGGGGGTGGCCGGGATGGCCATTGCGTTGGTGAACACCGGGCTCTTCCTGGGCGCGGCCATTATGCAGCCGGCCTTTGGCTGGGCCCTGGACCTGACCTGGGATGGGACCCTGGTGGAGGGGGTGCGCCGCTATGCCATGGCCGATTACCGCAACGGGCTTTGGCTGTCTGCGGGGTTCGCCCTGCTGGCCTTGGTGGCGGCCTTTCGGGTGCGGGAGACTCGGTGCCGGAATGTGACTTTGGTGGGGGCTGAGGGTCGGGCTGTGTAGGTCGGCCTTCAGGCGGGCCGGGAGGCCGACGGTCGGCCTGAAGGCCGACCTACAGGGGGCAGGGGGTTGGGTCGGTGGATAGGCGCGACGCTTTCATACCACCGGCGGGACGCCGGTGGACCCAGTGCCGGCGAGAC
>DYRB01000022.1:2333-15099 GCA_020718945.1 Lamprocystis purpurea
GCCGGCGCTCCCGGGACGCCGGTGGACCCAGTGCCGGCGAGACGCCGGCGCTCCCGGGACGCCGGTGGACCCAGTGCCGGCGAGACGCCGGCGCTCCCAAGGCCGCGGCGCTCCCGGGGCGCTCCCGGGCGCTCTCGGGGTCAGCGGCCGCGCAGAAAGAGCCGGTCCAGGTCGGTCCGGGAGAGCTTCACCCAGGTGGGGCGGCCGTGGTTGCACTGGTCGGAGCGCTCGGTGCGCTCCATATCCCGCAGCAGGGCGTTCATCTCTTCCAGGGTCAGGCGGCGGTTGGCGCGCACGGCGGTGTGACAGGCCAGGGTGGCCAGGACCCCGTTGACCTCCTCGCGCACCCGGTCGCTGGTGCCGTGGACCGCCAGGTCCGATAGCAGATCCCGCAGCAACCCCTCGGCGTCGGCCCCTTGCAGGGCGGCGGGGATCTCCCGCACCACCAGGGACTCGGCCCCGAGGCGGTCCACCACCAGGCCCAGGTCGCGGATCAGGTCGGCCTGGGCCTCCGCCAGGTCGGCCTCGGCCCGGCTGACCGCCACCGGCAAGGGGATCAGCAGGGGCTGGCGGCGGACCTCGCCCGAATCCCAGGCGCGCTTGAGCCGCTCGTAGCCGATGCGCTCGTGGGCGGCGTGCATATCCACGATCACCAGCCCATCCTCGGCCTGGGCCAGGACATAGGCCCCGTGCAACTGGCCCAGGGCCAGGCCCAGGGGTTGACCCGGCTCGGCGGGCGGTGCCCCGGCGGGCCCTGCCGGCTGGGACACAGGCAGGGGCGCCGGGGCCTGGGCGGCGAAGCTGAAGGCGTAGCCCTGGCCGGCATCCCGGACCCCCAGGGGCATGGTGCCCTGCTCCGCCCGCCGCCAGGGGGACGGGGCGGCCTGGCTGAGGCCTTGCGGCTCCGGGACCGCCTCGGCGACGGCCGCACCACCCTGGGCCCCCTCCGCCAGGCGCCGGTGCAGGGCGCGGAATATGAAGTCGTGGACCTGGCGGGACTCGCGGAAGCGGACCTCGTGCTTGGCCGGGTGGACGTTGACGTCCACCTGGTTCGGGGGCATGTCCAGATACAGCAGGTAGGCCGGGTGGCGGCTGTAGTGCAGCACATCCTGGTAGGCCTGGCGCAGGGCGTGGGTGACCAGCTTGTCCCGCACCACCCGGCCATTGACATAGAAGAACTGCATGTCCGCCTGGCTGCGGGAGAAGGCCGGGGCCACCACCCAGCCGGAGAGGCGCAGCCCCACCGCCGACTCGTCCACCGCCAGGGCGTGCTGGACGAAGCCGGCCCCGAGCAGTTCCTGGAGCCGCTGGGCCAGACGGGCCGGGTCGCCCTCGGTGGGGGGGAGTTGGAACAGGGCCTTGCCGTTGTGACCGAGGCGAAAGCCCACGTCGGGCCTGGCCAGGGCGATGCGCCGCACCAGGGCCTCCACATGGTCCAGTTCGGTCTTCTCGGCGCGCAGGAACTTGCGCCGGGCCGGGACGTTGTAGAAGAGGTCGCGGACCTCGATGCTGGTCCCCTCCGGGTGGGCGGCGGGGATCGGCTCCCCGCCCTCCCCGGCCATGCGCCAGGCATGCTCCGCCCCGCGGCGGCGGGACGAAATCTCCAGCCGGGAGACGGAGGCGATGCTCGGCAGGGCCTCGCCGCGAAAGCCCAGGGTGGCGACAGACTCGAGATCCGCAAGGCTGGCGATCTTGCTGGTGGCGTGCCGGGCCAGGGCCAGGGCCAGGTCGTCCATTGCTATGCCCTCGCCGTTATCGCGCACCCTCAGGCGCTTGACCCCGCCCTGTTCCAGGTCGATCTCGATGCGGTCGGCCCCGGCGTCCAGGCTGTTCTCGATGAGTTCCTTGGCCACCGAGGCGGGGCGTTCGACCACCTCGCCGGCGGCGATTTGGTTGACCAGGTGGGACGGCAGGGGTTGGATGCGGTGGGACATCCGGGGATGGAAGCAAAAAGGGCGGCGGGGTGCAATGGGCGCGAGTGCCGTGGCCTCGGTCCGCACGGCGGACCCTACCGGCCCGCTACATCCGCCAGGCTCTCGCCCCGCCCGGCCGTGGGGCCCGGGTATTTCTTGGCATAGGCCCGGATGCCCTTGAGGATGGCCTCGGCCAGGCGCTGCTGGTGTTTGGGGTCGCGCAGCCTGGCCTCCTCGGCCGGGTTGGAGATGAAGGCGGTCTCCACCAGCATGGAGGGCACGTCCGGGGATTTGAGCACCAGGAACCCGGCCCTCTGCACCCGCGCCTTGTGCAGGCCGCCGAGTCCGGCCAGGCGGTCCAGGACCAGATCGGCGGCGGCGGCGCTCTGCTCCATGGTGGCGTTCTGGGACATGTCCAGCAGCACCGAGGCGAGCACCCCGTCGCCCTCGTCGAGCTTGACCCCGCCCACCAGGTCGGCGGCATTCTCCCGGTCCGCCAGCCACTTGGCCGCCTCGCTGCTGGCCCCGCGGGGGGACAGGGTGTACACGGAGGAGCCGCGCACCCCCGGGTCGTTGAAGGCGTCGGCGTGGATGGAGACGAACAGATCGGCGTTCTGCTTGCGGGCCCGGACCATGCGCTGGCGCAACGGGACGAAGGTGTCGGTGTTGCGGGTCAGATAGGCCTGCATACCGGGCTCCTTGGCCACCAGCTTGGCCAGGCGCCGGGCCACCGCCAGGGTGATGTCCTTCTCCTTGGTCCCCTTGGCCCCCAGGGCCCCGGCGTCCTTGCCGCCGTGGCCAGCATCTATGGCCACCACGAAGCCGGGGGCCCGGGCCGGCTTGGCCTGCACCGCCAGGCGCTTGGGCCCCTGGGTCTGGGGCTGGGTCTGGGCTGGGGCTTCGGGCTGGGGCTGGGGCTCAGCCTGCTTTGGGGGCTCGGCCTTGGCCGCACGCTCCACCGGGCGGCTCGACGCCAGATCCACCACCAGGCGGTGGCCGCCCTCCTCCCCGGGCTTGAGTTGGAAGCTCTTGGGGCGCACCGGCTGCTTGAGGTCTATGACCATGCGCAGGTCGTCGCCGTCGCGCACCCCGCTGCGCAGACCGCCGAGCAGGGCATGACCGGCCGGCGCGACCGGGAGCTTGCCGGTCAGGGCGGCGTCGGGGATGTCGATGACCAGCCGGTCCGGGTTGTCCAGGGCGAAAAGCTTGTGGGTGAAGGACCCGCCGAGGTCGATCTCGATCCGGGTCTGGTCGCCCTCGTCGAGGATGCGCACCCCGCGCACCTCCACGGCTGCGCCCCAGGCGGTGCCCGAGGCGATAAGAAGCATAAGAATCGCGGTCAGCCTGCCCATGTCGGCACCCCGAGTCGCCAGATCTGGTCCCGTCAACCTAACAGAAGCGTCGCATTTATGGTAGCACCTGCCAGAAGTCCTTTCCAAATAAAAACCGGGTATTAGCCTATTCTCCTCGGACTCTGCCTGAGCACCTGTCTCTGTGACGCAACAATACCCTCAGGGCCATCAGCATGCCAGGGCCCGGATCAGGGCGGCGGCCCTGGGTCCGGGCCCCTCGATGTCCAGGTCGCGCCCCTCCCCGGCATAGGCGATGCGCACCTCCAGGTCCGCGGGCGGCAGTGCGGTCCCGGCGCGCTCCGGCCACTCCACCAGGATCAGCCCCTCGGCCCCCAGCAGGTCGCGCAGGCCCAGGTACTCCAGTTCCTCCGGGTCGCCCAGGCGGTACAGATCCAGGTGGTAGACGGCCCTGCCGCCGGGCTCGTAGGGCTCGATCAGGGTGTAGGTCGGGCTCTTCACCGAGCCCGCGTGGCCCAGGCCGCGCAGTATGCCGCGCACCAAGGTGGTCTTGCCGGTGCCGAGATCCCCGTGCAGGTGCACCACCCAACCCGCGGCCCAGTCCGCCGCCAGGGCCTGGGCCAGCCGGCCGCCGAACGCCCCCTGGGCGGCCTCCCCCTCCAGGTGCAGGCGCATCAGGGGCGGCCCCCGGGGATGCCGTTGGCCACCCCGTCGAGGACGGGGCGGATGGCAGCGATGAGGTCGGAGGCGAGCAGACCGCGCTCCCCGGCCGCGGCGGCGGCGTCCCCGGCCGCGGCGTGCAGGCAGACCCCGGTAGCGGCGGCCTCCTCCAGGGTCAGGCCCTGGGCGATCAGGGCGGCGATGATGCCGGTCAGGGCATCGCCCATGCCGCCGCTGGCCATGCCCGGGTTACCGTCGCTGCACACCCCGGGGGGCCTATGGCTGGTCCCGAAGACCAGGGGCCCGGCCCCCTTGAGCACCGCCACGCCGCCGAACCCGGCCTGGAGACGGCGCACCGCGGCGAAGCGGTCGGCCTGGACCTCAGCGGTGGCGCAGCCGAGCAGGCGCCCGGCCTCCCCTGGGTGGGGGGTGAGGACCCAGCGGTCGGATCTGGCAGGCACGGCGGCCAGGAGGTTCAGGGCGTCCGCGTCCACCACCAGGGGCAGGCCGCAGGCGAGCACCCCTTGGTAGAGCCCGCGGCCCCAGCCCCCCTGCCCCAGGCCTGGGCCCAGGGCGACCACGCTGGCCCGGGCCAGCAGGGGCTCCAGGCCGGCGGGATCGGCGACCCCATGGACCATCAGCTCAGGCCGCCCGGCCCCCAGGGTGGCGGCATGGTCCGGGTGGGTCGCCACAGCGACCAGACCGGCCCCGGCCCGCAGGGCCGCCTCCCCGGCCAGCCGCGCCGCCCCGGCCAGGCCCGGGGCCCCGCCCACCACCAGGACGGTACCGAAGTCCCCCTTGTGGGCGCTGCCCCGTCGGGGGGCCAAGGACCCGGACTGTTTGGACCAGTCCAGGCGCCGGGCCGCCAGGACCTCGCGCGACCAGACCACGGCGGGGATACCCAGGGCACTGAAGCGGACCTCGCCGCAGCAGCTCGGCCCCTCGCCGGTGAACAGGCCCTGTTTGAGACCGATGAAGCTGAGGGTGGCGGCGGCCTCGATAGCGACCCCCAGGACCCGGCCGGTATCGGCGTGCAGCCCGGAGGGGATGTCGATGGCGAGCTTGGGGGCCAGGTGGGCATTGGCCGCTGCTATGGCCCCGGCCCAGGCCCCCTGGACCTCCCGGTCTAGCCCGGTGCCGAGCAGGGCATCGACGATCAGGTCGGTGCGCCTGGGCAGGGCATCGAAGGGCCGCAGAGCACCGCCCGCGGCCCTATAGGCGTCGGCCATGGTGCGGGCATCACCGGCAAGGGCATCCGGGTCGGCCAGGGTCAGTACCTCCACCGAGAGCCCATCGGCCAGGGCCAGGCGGGCGACCACATAGCCGTCGCCGCCGTTGTTGCCGCCCCCGCACAGGACCGTCAGGCGCCGCGCCCCGGGCCAGCGCCCCCGCAGCAGCCGGTAGGCCGCGGCCCCGGCCCGCTCCATGAGTTCGGCCCCTGGGATACCGTGGTCCTCGATGGCGGCGCGGTCCAGGGCACGGACCTGGTCGGCCCGGTACAGGGCGTGGGGGAGGCGGTCGGTGTCGGGCATGGGGCGGAACATGTGCAGTGGCGAGTGGCGAGTGGCGAGTGGCGAGTGGCGAGTGGCGAGTGGCTGGCGGCAACCCCGGGCTCGCCACCAACCGCCCGGCGCTCCTATAGTGCGTGAGCCTTCACCCTAAGCAAAGCAGTTGAGCCGCAAATGAACGCAAACAAACGCAAATAGACAAAGACTTCGTGTCGGTCCCTCGTTCACCCTGCGGATTACCTGCGGACTCGACCCAGCTGACTGACCCATTTGCGTACATTTGCGTTCATTTGCGGCCGAATTGCCCTTTCCAGGTTCGCCGAGAGAAAAGCCGATGCCCGACCCCAGCCAGCCCAGCCCAGCCCGCGACCCCGAGCGGATGGCGGCCCTGGCGCAGCAGATCAAGGCCTGGGCCCTGGACCTGGGCTTCCAGCAACTGGGCATCGCCGACACCGACCTGGGCGAGGCGGAGGCCCGGCTGCTGGACTGGCTGGGCCGCGGCTACCAGGGCGAGATGGGCTACATGGCCGGGCACGGCACCCGTCGCTCCCGCCCCGCCGAGCTGATCCCGGGGACCCTGAGGGTGATCTCGGCGCGCCTGGACTACCTGCCGGAGGCCCAGTCGGCCATGCACAAGCGGCTCGCCGACCCGGCCACGGCCTTCGTCTCCCGCTATGCCCTGGGGCGCGATTACCACAGGCTCCTGCGCGCCCGCCTGCAACGCCTGGCCACGCGCATAGAGGCGGCGGTCGGGCCCTTCGGCTACCGGGTCTTCACCGACTCGGCCCCGGTCCTGGAGAAGCCCCTGGCGGCCAAGGCGGGCCTGGGCTGGATCGGCAAGCACACCAATCTGATCAACGCCCGGGCCGGGTCCTGGTTCTTCCTGGGGGAGATCTACACCGACCTGCCCCTGCCAGCGGACACCCCGGCGACGGACCGATGCGGGACCTGCCGGGCCTGCCTGGACGCCTGCCCGACCCAAGCCATAGTCGCGCCCTATGTCCTCGACGCGCGACTGTGCATCTCCTATCTCACCATCGAGCTGAAGGGCCCCATCCCGGAGGCCCTGCGCCCGCTCATGGGCAACCGCATCTACGGTTGCGATGACTGCCAGCTCGCCTGCCCCTGGAACCGCTTCGCCAGCCTGAGCTGCGAGGCGGACCTCAAACCCCGCTGGGGCCTGGACAGCGCGACCCTGATCGAGCTGTTCGGCTGGGACGAGACGGTGTTTCTCCAGCGCACCGAGGGCTCGGCCATACGCCGCATCGGCCACCTGTCCTGGCTGCGCAACATCGCCGTGGCCCTGGGCAATGCACCGCCCTCCCCCGCCAGGGCCGCGGCCCTGGGTGCACGCCTGGACCATCCCAGCGACCTGGTGCGCGAGCACGTCGCCTGGGCCTTGGCGCAGGTCGGGCTCAGACCTTGAGGATCTGCTCGCGGTAGTGACGCAGCTCCCCGATGGACTCGCGGATGTCGTCCATGGCCTGGTGCTTGCCGGACTTCTTGAAGGCCTCCGCCACCCCCGGGGCCCAGCGTTGGGCGAGGATCTTGAGGCTGCTCACGTCCAGGTTGCGGTAATGGAAGTAGGCCTCCAGCCGCGGCATGGTGCGGGCCAGGAAGCGCCGGTCCTGGCAGATGCTGTTGCCGCACAGGGGCGACTTGCCGGCCGCGACCCAGTCGGCCAGGAAGCTCAGGGTGGCGTGCTCGGCCCCGGCCTCGTCCCAGGTGCTGGCCCGCACCCGGTCCAACAGCCCGGACTTGCCGTGGTGGCTCTGGTTCCAGTCGTCCATGCCGGCCAGCACCCCCGGGGGCTGGTGGACGGCGATGACCGGGCCCTCCGCCAGGGGCTCCAACTGGGTGTCGGTGACCAGGGTGGCGATCTCCAGGATGCGGTCCCGGTCCGGGTCTAGCCCGGTCATCTCCAGGTCTAGCCAGATCAGGTGGGTATCGTTCTGGGCCATGGGGTTTCCGGTCAGACCTCGGCGACGATCTTGTCGTAGAAGGCGACAAAGTCGTCCGGGGTGGGCCCCTCGCGCCACTCGATGGCGGCCCGCGGGTGCTGATTCATCTGGCCGGTGATGTTGTAGGGGATGGACGGGCCCCACTCGATCTCCTTGCGCAGGGGGAGCACATAGTTCTGGATGACCTCAATGACGGGGCGGAGGTTGAACTTGGGGTTGCGCAGGAAGCCCAGCAGCAGCTCGGTGTGGCAGTTACCCGCCCCACGGCCGAACCCGAATAGGGTCGAGTCCACCCGGTTGCAGCCCAGGATGATGGCCTCGATGGTGTTGGCGAAGGCCAGTTGCAGGTTGTTGTGGGCGTGGATACCGATCTCCTTGCCGGTCCCGGCCAGGGCCTCGGAGTACTTGCGGTAGAGCCGGTCCACCTGCTCCCGGTACAGGTAACCGAAGCTGTCCACGATCACCATGGTGCCGGCGGGCGTGGGGGCTATGGCATCGAGCACCGTGTCGATCTCGGTCTCGGTGATGCCAGACACGGCCATCAGATTGGCGGTGGTCTCGTAACCCAGGCCGTTGGCATGCTGAATCATGTCCACCGCCTCGGAGACCTGATGGGCGTAGAAGGCGACCCGGATCATGTCGAGCGGGCTCTCGGCGGCCGGGACCAACTGGGTCTCCCAGTCGCTCTTGCCCGCATCGGCCATGGCGGCGAGCTTGAGCCCGGTCTTCTCGAAGCTGTGGTCGCCCACCACGCGCGTCAGGTCGGCCTCGTCGCAATGCCGCCAGGGGCCGTACTTCTCCGTCGGGAAGATGCGCTTAGAGTTCTTGTAGCCGATCTCCATGTAATCGATGCCGGCCTCGACGCAGGCGCGGTAGACGGCGCCGACGAAGGCATCGGTGAAGCGATGGCCGTTGACCAGGCCCCCGTCGCGGATGGTGCAATCGAGCACCTTGAGCTCGGGTCTGTAGGTAATCCAGGGGGCCTTGTCGGACATGGGTCGCTCTCCGCGGGGATGGGAATCGGACGGGCATTTTCGCCGCCCCGGGGCCGCGGGACAAGGACGGCGGCGGGCGCGCCAACCGGGGCGGCTCCGGGCGATTGATTCTCGGCCCCCTAGGGCATTACCCTTAGCCCCGCAACGCGGCTGACCTGGGACGCACCCCCGGAGCGCCGCAAGCGCTACCAGGTGGGGGAGCGCTCCCAGGGTCCGCCAGGATCCGACCGCCCGGTCTGATCGCAGGCAGTACGCACGGGCGATTGGGGAATTTCGAGCCCGCCCCAGGGAGGCGAGGCACCATCCCGGTCGCCGACTCCATGCCGAGCACCGGCGCAACGAGACACAGGAGCCCGACTTCGATGCGTACACCCAGCCACCGCGGCGCCCGCCCGCCCGCAGGCCGTCTCCGACCCACCAGCGCCCTGGCAGCCTTGGGCCTTGCCCTGATCCTGACCAGCGGGTGGGTGGGTTCGCCGGTCGCGCTGGCGGCACCGGAACTACCCGAAGCGCTGGCAGCGACCGGCAACGCCGCCAAGCCCGAGATCGAGCAGATCCGCGAGTATTGCGCCCGCCTCAGCCACGCCTCGGCGCGTAACGTCATGGTCATAGGTGGCGTCGCCTTGGCGGCCATAGTCCTGGTGCTGTTCTACACCGGGAACCAGCGCAAGGCCAAGGCGCGGGCCCTGGCCGACCTGCACGACTGCGAGGCGGCCTGGCGCCTGGTGGCAAACTCCGCCCAGGACGCGGTGGTCGCGGGCAACGAACGCGGCGAGATTACTTACTGGAACCCCGCCGCCGAGGCCCTGTTCGGCATCAGCCGGGACCAGGCCCTGGGGCGACCCCTGCCCAGCCTGTTCGCCGACGCCTCCGGCCTGGCCCCGGACTATCGGGACCTGTTGCTGCCCGACCACCAGACCGAGGCCAAGGACCCGGCCAAACCCGGGACCCTGGAGGCGGTGCACAACCAGGGCCACCGCATCCCGGTGCGGACCACCTTCGTCCCCCTGCGGCGGGACCAGCCCCAGCGCACCGTCGGCCTGATCCGCCAGGGATGCTCCTCTATCGAGCGCGCCTACCAGCCGGAGGCGGCCAACGTCATTATCGAGAACGCCGCCGAGGGCATCAGCATCACCGACGCCGCCGGGGTGATACTGCGGGTCAATCCGGCCTACTGCCAACTGACCGGTTACACCCCAGAGGAGGTGATCGGCAAGACGTCGCGCATCCTCAACTCCGGCCGCCACGACCGCACCTTTTTCGAGGCCATGTGGCGGGCCCTGGTCAACGAGGGGCGCTGGGAGGGAAAAATCTGGAACCGGCGCAAGGACGGCTCCCTGTTCCTGGAGCATCTGGTCGTGGCCGCCCTGCGCGACAGCACGGGGACCACGACCCACTACGTAGGGATGGTCACCGACGTCACCCACAAGGGCCTGGACCCGGCCCAGATCGGCCAACTCGCCTTCTACGACCCGCTGACCGGCCTGGCCACCCGGGCCCTGCTCATCGACCACCTGCGCGAGGCGGTGCGGCGCTCCGAACGCACCGGGCGCCACGTCGCCCTGTTCTACATCAACCTGGACAACTTCAGCGCCATCATTACCGAGCACGGCCACGCGGTGGGCGACGCCCTGATCAAGGAATACGCCGAGCGTCTGGAGTCCAGGGTGCGCCGGGACGACACCGTGGCCCGCCCCGGCGGCGACGAGTTCGCCCTGATCCTGCGCGAACTGGCGAGCATCCCCGACGTACCACCGATCGCCGACAAGCTCCTGGCCCGCCTCGCCGAGCCCTTGCAGATCAACGGCCGGAGCCTGTCCCTCAAGGCCAGCATGGGTATTGCCCTCTACCCTGACCACGGGAACGAACTCGAGGTGCTGGTCGGCCTGGCCAAGGACGCCATGACCCGGGCCAAGGCCGCCGGCAAGGACCGCTGGGTCATGTACCAACCCCAGGAGACAGCGGTGCCCCAGGCCGCCACCCCCACCAACCCACCGGAGCCGACCGCACCATGAACCCGAGGATGGTCCCTGCCCTGGCCCTGCTCGCCCTGCTCGCCCCGGCCCCCGCGGCCCAGGCGTTCTTCAAATGCATGCCCATCCATGGCAACTGGTGTGGGCCCGGCCACCCCTCCCAGGGCTTCCCGCCGCCGGTGGATGCCTACGACGCCGCCTGTATGCACCATGACCTGTGCACCGCTGGTCCCGGACCCACCGGCGCCTGCGACTACCAGTTCGTCGGCGAGGTACGGGCCCTGGCCGCCCAGCTCGGCTATCTGCCGCGACCCATCCAATGGGCCGAGTACGCCATCCGGGTCAAGTCCGGCGGGTCCTGGGGCGACATGCCCATGCCCACCCCCTGGGACGCCATGGGCGTCCTGTCGAGCCTGGCCGCGCCCTGCTGGTAAACGCAGCTACCCCAAAAAGGACAATTCAGCCGCAAATGAACGCAAATGGACGCAAATAAACAAGGACTTCGTCTCGGTTTCCGGTTCACCCTGCGGGTGACCTGCGGACTCTGCCTAACTGACTGACCCATTTGCGTAAATTTGCGTAATTTGCGGCCGCATTGCCCTTTCTAGGCTCATAGGTCGAGCCGCCCGCGCAGCCCCTCCAGCCAGTCCCTGGCCCCCATGACCCGCGCCTCCAGGGCTTGGGTATCCCAACCCTGGTCCCGCCCGGCCTCGATCACCGGCGTCAGGCTCGGGGCCGGGTAGGCCGCCACCAGCACCGCCGCCAGCATGGCCAGGCTCGCCCAGGGCGACGCCAGGCTGAACGGCTTGAGCGCCGTGCCAAAGGAGCGCCGCAGGCGATTGCCCCACAGATCGACGCTCGCCAATTCGTCCAGGCACAGGTGGGTCAGGTAGCCCAGGGCCACAAAGCCCCCGGCGAGCCAGGCATCCAGGGCCGGCGCCCCGAGCAGGTGGTAGGCCAGGTCCGTCGTGATCAGGGCCACCAGGACCACCGCCAGCCAGGAGTGCCAGACCCCGCGATGCACCGTCAGGCGCGCAAAGGCCTCGAAGAACCCGTAGCGCACCAACAGATAGGTCGCGACCCAGACCTGGGCCACATCGAGCAGCCGCAGCCGGCCCACCAGGGCGAAGGCGACCACGAAGGCGAGCACCACCGCCAGCAGGCCGAAGAAGCCGCGTATCGGCTTGGAGGCATTGGCGTCGATGTCCGGCAGCAGGCCCCCGGCCACGCCGAGGAAGAAACAGGTCTGGGTCGCCTGGGGCCCCGCCAGGCCGCTGGCGTGCAGCCCCAGGGCCGCCACCCCGCTGACCAGGGCGGCGCCGTAGAGGTGGGTGACGAAGCTGGCCATCGGGGGAGAGCGTTCAGTCCCTGGTGGCAAACTCCGCCGCCCACCGGGCGCGGCGCAGGCGATGCAGGGGCGAGAGCAGCACCGCTACCACCTCCGCCACCCCCATGCCCTGGAGCAGCTGCGTCCAGCGGTCGTCGGGGTTCATGGGGTTGTGCTGGCGGGGACCTGTGATGGTTGAGTGGGAAACGACGGGCTGCGGCAGGCTAGGGGCCGTCCCCCAGGGTCAGGACCAAAGCTCGGCAACCTGAATCCGCAACTCCGGCAGCAGAACCGGCGCGATGTACTGGTCCGGGTCAGGCAGCAGGACCTGACGATAGCCCGAGGGACCCGGGTCGCGATACACCTCGATGCGGCGCTTCTGGATGTCGATAAGCCAGGTCTCGGGGACACCCTGGGCGGCATAGAGCGGGATCTTGGTGTTACGGTCGTAACTCAGCGAGCTATCCCCGATCTCGACGACGAGGAGGGTATCCGCCGGGGTGGGATTGCCCTGTTCGTAGAAGTCACCGCGGGGACGCAGGAGCATCAGGTCGGGCTCGGGCTCGGAGTGCTCCGGGAGGGTCAGCGGGTCCTGGACGGCGACTAGGGCCTGACCCTGGGCGCGCAGTGAGAACAGCCGATTGAGTCGCTTGTTCTTGCCCGCGTGGCCGGCACTGATGGGCGGCATGGCGTGCAACTCCCCCTGGATCAACTCGACGTGCTCGTCTTCGGCGAAGATGCCTGCCTCAATCATGCGATGGAAGCTATCCACCTTCAGGTGGTACCTCCCAGGCTCGGTCACTGGCTTAGGGTTGGGTGCAATGCCGGTCATTAGTGTCGTTGTCCGCCAGGTTGGATACCGCCGATCTAGCCGCTTCTCGCCCGTGCGGTCTTGCCGCAGGCTACGCCGCGCCTCCCTACCCGTCAACCCATGGGCTGGTCTCGTCCCCCTGGAACCGTTCCGCGAAGAGGTTATGAAATCAGGCGCCAAGGCGACACTTGCAGGCTTGGACGCAGGGGCCGGGTGGGCGAGGCCTTAGCATGGGGCGGGATCGGGCCATACGCCCGGCGGGACGCCGGGGGACCCAGTGGCCGGCAAGATGCCGGCGCTCCGACGCC
>DYRB01000391.1 GCA_020718945.1 Lamprocystis purpurea
AGCCCATGCCATCAGCCACATCCACCGCTCGGCTCGAAGCCCGCATCAGCACCGAACTGCACCACCCAATACGTTCCTGCTCCAGCCTCACCCCGGCCCCCACCGGTGGTCCCGCAGCCCCGCATAGACCTGCTGCTCCTCGTCAGTCAGGCCCAACAGAAGCCCGGTCTCGGGCCGCTCCTCCTGGACCCAAAGCTCGCGGTGGGCGAGCAGGGTCTCGGTGTCCATGAGCAGGGACCGGGCCTGGGGCAGGTGTTGGCGCAGCCGGCTGAGGATGGCGAAGCCGTGGGTGTCGAGGTCGCCCCAGTAGTGGCAGGGGCGACCCCGCAGCCAGGGCAGGGCGGCGTAGACCTCCACGGCGTAGCCCCGGGCCATGAGGGCGACGGTGCCGGGGAGGTCGGGCAGGGCCAGCCCGGTCTGGAGGTTCTCGACCAGGAGCACCCGGGCCGGGGCCAGGCCCAGGCCGGCCAGCTCCGCCACCGGGGCGGTCAGGTCGCTCAGACCGCCGAGGCTGCGGCGCAACCCGGGGTCGAGGAGGCGCAGGCGCAGCAGGTCGGGCTCCCGGCGCAGGCCGCTCAGGGCCTGGAGGTCGCCCTCGGCCCCGCGGACCTGGCGCAGCAGGTCGGTGACCCGGGCCCGGTTGGCGGCGAGCCATTTGGTGTCCATGCCGGCGATGGGGAGTTGGCGCAGGTAGAGCCCGGAGTCGGGGTGCTGCGCCAGCCAGTGCACCGCCGCCAGCAGGCGCTTAAGCTCGGGCTCGGGGCAACTGGCCAGCCAGTCGAAGTGGCGGCCCAGGGCCAGGCCCGGCAGGCCCAGGCCGGCGCGGATGGACCCGGCCCGCCCCTGGGCCCGGGCCCAGGGCCCGGCCTCGCCGATCCAGGCGGCCAGGTCCGCGGGCCCGGCCAGGACCAGGCGCTCGGGCAGGCGCTGGCGGCCCAGGCCGGGCCATTGGCGCTCGGTCCAGACCAGCTCGGCCCCGGGACCGGCGGCGTCCCGCTGCGCCTGGAGCCAGGCCTCGACCCAGGCCCGCACCCCGGTCGGATCGGCGGCGGTCTCCCGCTCCGTGGGGGGCTTGAGCAGGACCGCCAGGGGCCAGGCCCCGCCGCCGTCGAGCCAGTCCCGGTGACCGCTGGTCCAGCGTCGGCGCAGCAGGGCCGCGACCGCCGTCGGGGTGAGGCGACCGGCCTCAGGCATGGGCCAGGCCCGGGTCCGGGACCGCCACACCGGCGCCCGCGGCCCCGGTGCGATCTACCCCTATGCGATCTGCCCTCATGTGACCTGTCAGCCTAAGAAAATCAGTTGAGCCGCAAATGAACGCAAATAGACGCAAATAATTGGAGATTTCGTGTCGGTCACTGGTTCAGCCTGCGGGTGACCTGCGGACGCTGGCTAACTGACTGATCCATTTGCGTATATTTGCGCAATTTGCGGCCGAATTGCTGTTTCCGGTGTCAGCGCCAGGCGCCGCTCGGCCCGGTCGTACTCGATCCGCAGGGTGCCGGAGCGCTTGCGGTCCTCGATGGTGACGAAACAGGCCCCGCCGATGAAGGGCTCCAGGGTCATGACGGACTTGAGCGGCGTGGCCACCACCATCTGGAAGCCGAAGCGCTCGAAGATGCGCATGGCCAGCTCGGTGAATTCGTTGTCGGCCTTGCCGAAGGCCTCGTCCAGGACCACCGGGGCGAAGCGGGGCAGGCCGCCCTCGCGCCCGCCGAGCTGGTAGCGCAGGGCCGCGGCCAGGCAGGTGGTGGCCAGCTTTTCGCGCTGGCCCCCGGACTTGCCGGCCCCGGAGCGGTAGACCTCCACCTCGCGCCCGGCGGTGTCGATCTCCCGGCCGACGAACTCGACGTGCAGGCGCACGTCGAGCACCTGCTCGCGCCAGCGCCGGTCGTCCGGGTCGGCGGCGGACAGGCGCCGCACCAGGCCGGCCAGGACCTTGAAGCGGACCTCGGCCTCCGTCGGCGGCAGGGACCCGGTCCAGACGTTGTCCAGCACCCCGCGGACCTGCTCGCGGAACTGCTGCACCTCCGGCAGCAGGCGCTCCCCGACCTCGATCTGCAAGTGGGTCCCGGGGTTGAACTCGGCCTCCGCCAGGCCCTCGTTGACCAGGTCCATGCGGCTGCGGATCTGCCGGCGGGCCTCGTCGGCGTACTTGTTCAGGGCCGCCAGGTTCTCCGTGCTCTGGTTCTTGAGCATGGCGGCGAAGCGCTCCTCGAAGTGGGGCAGGCCGTCGTGCTCGATGCGCCGCAGCAGGGCCAGGTAGTCCGGGGCCGAGGCGAGGGCCTCATCCCAGTCCGCGGACTCCAGGGGCCAGCGGCGCTTGAAGTCGCCGAGCCGGCCCTCGACCAGCTTGGTCAGGCGGGTGCGCTCCGCCACCGCGGCCTCCTTGGCCTGGTGGATCTGGCGCTCGACCACCCGGGCGCGCCCGTCCAGGTTGGTCAGGGTGAGCGGGGTGCGCTCGGACTCGAAGCGCCGCCGCAGGCCCTCCCGGGTCTCCGCTTCCAGAGGGCGGTCGGCCAGGTCGCGGTCCAGCTCCGCCAAGGTCTGCTGGTGGCGGTTGGATGCGTCCAGGATGGACCGGCGCTGGCCCAAGGTGTCGCCCAGGGCCGTCTCGGCCTGGCGCAGGGCGGAGCGGGCCGCCTCGATGCGCTGCCCCAGGACCGCCAGGTCGCGGTTGCCCTCCCGCAGCGCCCTAAGCTCCGCCTCCAGGGCGGCGATCAGGTCGAGCTGGGTGGTCAGATCGATGTCCTCCCAGCGCAGGTTCATCAACTGCTGGCAGGCCAGGGCGTGGCCGCTGGTGGCGTCGCGCTGGCCCTTGAGGGCCTCCAGGCGCTTGGTGAGCATGGCCGCCTTGCCCCGCAGCCCGGCGACCCGCTCCTGGAACAGGGCCAGCTTGTCGCGGTTGTCGAAGCCCAGGACCCAGCGGGAGCGGTCGTCCAGGCGGTAGCGGTCGTCCTTCTCGTGGCGCTCCCGCCCGTGCTTGACCTGGCCCTCCCGGGTCAGGGCCCGCTCGGCGTCGCGGAAGGCGGCCAGATCCGGGACGCAGGCGTAGTCGAAGCGCCGGGACAGCTCGTCGAACAGCCAGTCGCGATAGGGCGATGCCTTCAGCTCCAGCTTGGCCACCAGGGACAGGGGGCCGACCCGCGGGGTGCTGCGCCCCTGGCCCTGGGCGACCCGCTGGTAGACCAGGCGCTGGCCCAGGTCGGTCTCGTTGACGTAGCGGGCCACGGCGGCGTAGCGGCGCTCGTCCACCAGCAGGGACAGGGCGAAGCCGTGGAGCACCCGCTCGCAGGCCCCGGT
Organism: Lamprocystis purpurea; assembly: GCA_020718945.1. GTDB lineage: Bacteria > Pseudomonadota > Gammaproteobacteria > Chromatiales > Chromatiaceae > DYRB01. Next base: position 3,301 of record DYRB01000391.1, read on the forward strand.
CCAGTCCGCCGCCTCGGGCCG
>DYRB01000392.1 GCA_020718945.1 Lamprocystis purpurea
CCCAGGCCGACCCGCTCCCGGGCCCCGGACAGCCAGGTCAGGGCCCCGCTCTTGAGCAGCCCTTGCAGGTCCAGGGTCAGGTCGAAGCGGTGCCGGCGCAGCCCCGCCCGGAACTCGCGCACCGCCCGGGCCAGGTCCCCCCAGCGCCGCGCCCGCCACAGGTCGCGCCAGTCCCGATGGGGCCAGACGATGACCTCGTCCAGGTCCGGGTGGTGGCGCAGCAGGGGGGCGCACTCGGGCTGCACCAGCCAGGCGATCTGGGCCTGGGGATAGGCGCGGCGCAGGGCAGCGACCAGGGGCGAGGCGAAGACCAGGTCGCCGATGGCCGACAGGCGGACAATGAGGATACGCCCTGGGGCCCCGGTCATGGGGCTGTCCGCTCGGGTCCCGGGGCGGACCTGCGGGCCAGGTGCAGGGCATAGGCCGACCCGGCCAGCAGGGTCCAGAAGAAGCGCCCGTCGTGGTTGGTGGCGCGGTGGTCGGTGAGCATCCACAGGGCGAGGAAGACCGCCGCCAGCAGGAGCAGTTGACACAGGCAGGGCAGGGGTCTGTCCCCAGGGGGCTCGGGCCCCCCGGCCCCGCGGCAGGCCCGGGTGCAGTCCCGGGCTATGAGCCAGACCAGGGCGAGGAACAGGGCCAACCCGACGGCCCCGAGCTGAAACGCCAGTTCGAGGTAGGTGTTGTGCAGGTCCGCTAGCCACCGGTCGCTATCCCTGAGCTGGGTCAGACCGCTGTCCTGGATCCAGTAGCCGCTGGAGCCCGCCCCCCAGCCGGTCCAGGGTCGTTCCAGCCACAGGGCGGTGCCGAACTGCCAGGCATGCAGGCGCAGGGCGATGGAACTGCGGTTGTCCTGCGCCAACTGGCCGGCGGCGATTTGCCCCAGGGTGTTGCCCTCGGCGCCGAGGCGGGCCCGCAGGCTGTCCAGGTTCATCAGTACGGCGCTGCCCAGCAGGGCTGCGACCAGGGCCAGGGTTCCGAGCCCGCGGCGCAACCTGGCCCGGTCGCCCCCGCGCAGGGCCTGCACCAGGGTCAGCAGGCCCCACAGGCCCAGGCAGGCGGCGAAGGCGAGCCAGGACGAGCGTGAGAAGGAGAGCATCAGCAGCTCAAGCATCAGGAGCAGCAGGGCGGCATAGGCGGGCAGGATGAGCCAGCGCCAGCCGCCGCGCCGCACCGGGGCCAGGAGGGCCGCCCGACATACCAGCAGGCCCAGGGCCGAGACCCCGGCGAACAGCCCCAGGGCCAGGGGCTGGAGATAGTCGGTGAATTGGCGGGTGAAGAATCCAGCGTCCAGGGCGCCCCAATCCAGCTTGCGGACGAAACCGAAGGCCAGCCCCAGGGCGAACAGCAGCAGCAGGCCCGGGATGTGATGGGGGCGGCGCGCCGCCCAATAGCCGAAGGGGATGAACAGCAGCAGCTTGATCCAATCGGCACCGGTGCGGGCCACCGTGGCGGCATAGCCCGGGGTCGGGGCATTCAGGTACCAGAACAGCGATTGGACCGCCACATAGGCGGCAAAGAGCAGGGCGACCCGGACCGCCGGCTCCGTCCAAAGGCCGCGCAGCCGCCGCCCCTCGGCCACAAAGGCCAGGACCACCAGGGCCAGGCCAATGTCGGCCAGGGTCACGCTGAACAGGGCGCTGAATGCGAACAGGGCCAGCCCGGCCGTTGCCACCCCCTGCAAGGGCCCCGGCGGGGCGGGGAGGTCCTGGGAGGGGGCTGTGGGCATGGGGCCGGCTCCGGTGGGGCGGACGGGGTGGACGGCAGGGCCTTAAGTGCCGGGCAAGCGGCCCGTGCGTTGCGGTTCTGGCCCCGTGGAGCGACCCGCGTTGACCGTCGGTCCGGGCAGCCGTTACCCTGTGCCCGAACCGGCCCGCATCCTAACCAATCGCGGGCGCGAAGTCATCGGCCGGTCCTGACCGGGCGCACGATCCTGGGCCAGGCCGGCGACCCCGGTAGGGCCCCACGGCGGGAGCCAGCAGATGCACCAGGTCACCTTTCTGATTACGAGTTGCGGCCGTCCGGACCTGCTCAAGCGGACCATCGACAGCTTCCTCGCTTACAACAGCTACCCCATTGCCCGCTACCTCCTCATCGAGGACGCCGCCGACGCGGAGATGGAGCGCTTCCTGCGACGCCACTTCGGCGACCGTTTCGACTTCATCTTCAATCGCCCCAAGCTGGGTCAGATGGGCAGCATCGACCGCGTCTACCGGGAGGTCGCCACCCCCTATGTCTTCCATTGCGAGGACGATTGGGAATTCGTGCGCGGCGGCTTCATAGAGCGCTCTTTCCAATTGTTGGAAGAGGACCCCAAGATCGTCAACGTCTGGCTGCGCGGCCTCACCGAGACCAGCGGCCACCCGGTCGAGCCCCAGCCCCTGGTCTCCCGCGACGGCATCCCCTACCGGCGCATGGCCTTAGACCCTACCGGGACCTGCCACGGCTTCACCTTCAATCCCACCCTCAAGCGCATGGCCGACCTGGCCCTGGTGCAACCCATGGCGGCCCTTCAGAGCGAGGGCGGGGTGGCCCAGCGCTACCGCGACCTGGGCTTCTACGCCGTGACCCTGGAGGACGTCTATGTGGAGCACATAGGCCAGGGCCGCCACGTACCGCTGCCCGGCGACCGCCGCCGGCTGCGCAGCCTCAAGCTCAAGCTGCGCAACTTCTTCCACCGCCATCTGCACCTGAAGCGGACCTGAGCTGGCCAAGGCAGGGTCTGAGCCGGGACCTGAGTGATCGGACTGGATGGGAAAGGTCTCGCGGAGATTGTCCCCTTCCGCCGGGGGTTTGGCCAACTGGTAGAGTAGGTCGCCCTCCGGGGTCAGGCGGATCTTGGGCCCCAGTAGGTGTGAACAGGCCCCGGCCGGCTAGGCGATGCCTCGGACCCGCTCACCGGCCATTGCATTACCCATAAAGAGTATTAGAATATGCTTATACTCACAAGCGCGAGCCATGCCATGGTCAGTTGCAAATTGATGCGTTCTTCCGTCCTGGTTGCCGGGGGCCTGTTGGCCCTCGGTATCCTCTTGGAGGTGCTGGCCCAGACCACGCCCCTCCCGCTCACCGCCAACCTCCTGGCCATAGTCGCCATCCTCGCCAGCCCGGCGATCATGCTCGCGGCCTTCCTGGTCGGGCTGCTCCCGGCCCGTCTGACCCACCTGGACGAGTGCCAGCACTGAGGTCCGCTGGGTGCCTGGGCCCCTGGGTCAACCCAGAAAGGCGTCGTCCCAGGTCCCAGCAGCAATTCCAAATTTGAGAGCAACACCTGGCACCGCGGCCGGAAACACCGTG
>DYRB01000393.1 GCA_020718945.1 Lamprocystis purpurea
TGCGGCCGAATTTCTCTTTCTTAGTCAACTCGCCCGGTCGGCCCGCTCCCGCAGCAGCTTGACCTGGAACAGGGTGTTGCGCTCCTCTTCCTCGAGGGCCGACTGGATGAAATGGATGGTCCGGCGGTAGCGCGGGATGATGTTGTATTTCAGTGCATTGACCCGCTTCTGCGCCTTGCGTTGCTCCTCCAGCAAGCGGTGCAGGGCGATCTCTACCTCGCCTAAGCGCGCCAGCAGGACCGACGCCCTCGTGAGGTTGTCGCGGGTGTTGTCGAAGCTCGCGTCCGTCCCCAGGAGCCCGACGGGTTTGAGCGGCAGGCGCTCGGCGGACACCGAGGGGTACTCGACCCCCAGGCTGCGCCTGGGCAGTATGTCCACCCGCAGCGTCGGCTCGGCACCCAGGGCCGCCTGGTGCATGCCCCGGCTTCCCATGCGCAAATGGGTGATGCTGAGGCACCGATAGGCATCGTCCAGGGCCTTCTCGGCCTCCTCGCGCAGGCGCCGGTACTCGCCGATGCGCTCATAGACCAGGCGGGTCAGCAACTCGCGCTTGCGCTCCAGCAGATCGTGGCCCTGTTCGAGAAACTTGGTCTGCTTCTTGAGCGTCAGCAGGGTGTTCTTGGTCGGCGGGACCTTGATCAGTTGTTGTGCCATGGCTGTCTCCGCGGGTATGGGCGGTTGGGGCCCGAGCCCCGAGGAACCCTAATCCCAAGAAGGGCAGTTCAGCCGCAAACGAACGCAAATAGACGCAAATAAACAAGGGCTTGCTGTCGGTCTCCGGTTCACCCCGCGGGTGACCTGCGGACTTTGCCCAAGTGACTGACCCATTAGCGTTAATTTGCGTAATTTGCGGCTGAATTGCCCTTTCCAGGCTAGTCGTTGCCCTGGTAATACTTGGCCAGGTCCGTCTCCTGGACCCGGGTGAGCATGTCCCGCGGGAAGGTGCTCATCAGTTCCCAGGCCAGGGTCAGGGTCGCCTCGATGCTGCGGTCCTCCGCCTCCCCCTGACCGACGAAGCGGGTGTCGAACAGGTCGGCGAACTTGAGGTAGCGCCGGTCCCGTTCGGACAACTCGTCGGCACCGATGATGGAGGCCAGATTGCGGGTCTCCAGGGCCCGGGCGTAGAGGGCGTAGATCTGGGCCGCGACCCGGGGGTGATCCTCGCGGGTGTCGTCCTTGCCGATGCCGTCCTTCATCAGGCGCGACAGGCTGGGGGAGATGTGGACCGGGGGATAGACGCCCTGGTTGTGCAGGTCCCGGGACAGCACGATCTGACCCTCGGTGATGTAGCCGGTCAGATCGGGGATGGGGTGGGTGATGTCGTCGGAGGGCATGGAGACCACCGGCATCATGGTGATGGAGCCGTGGCGGTTGTGGATACGCCCGCAGCGCTCGTAGATCTCCGCCAGGTCCGAATACAGATACCCCGGGTAGCCCTTGCGCGCCGGGACGTCGCCCTTGGCCGTGGCCACCTCGCGCAGGGCCTCGGCGTAGTAGGTCATGTCCGTCATGACCACCAGCACATGGCGGTCGAGGTCGTAGGCCAGGTACTCGGCGGCGGTGAGCGCCGTGCGCGGCAGGGTCAGGCGCTCCACCGGGGGGTCGTCGGCCAGGTTGACGAACATGACCACGTTGCGCAGCACCCCGGAGTTGGCGAACTCGTCGCGGAAGAACTTGGCATCCGCGTAGGACACGCCCATGGCGGCGAAGACGATGGAGAAGCTCGACTCCTGATCTACCAACCGGGCCTGACGCACGATCTGGGCCGCCAGCCGGTTGTGGGGCAGGCCTGAGCCCGAGAAGATCGGCAGCTTCTGCCCGCGCACCAAGGAGTTCAGCCCGTCGATGGTGGAGATGCCGGTCTGGATGAACTCGCGCGGATAGTTGCGCGCCGCCGGGTTGATGGCCGAGCCGGTCACCGCCCGACGGGTGTTGGAGAGGATGGGCGGGCGCCCGTCCCGGGGCTCGCCCAGGCCGTTGAACTCCCGGCCCAGGATCTCCGGGGACAGGGCGATCTCTACCGGCTGGTCGAGGAAGCGGATCCAGGTGGACTCCAGGTCCAGGTCGTCGGTCCCTTCGAAGACCAGGATCAGGGCCTCGCCCTCGGCGCAGCGGATCACCTGGCCGTTGCGCTTGGTCCCCGCATGGTCGCGAATCTGGACCCGGTCACCGAAGGCAACCCCGGAGGTCCCCTGGGTCACCAGGAGCCCGCCGCGGGCCTCGCTGATGGTGCGGTACTCTTTGGTACTCATTGGTCGCCGCCCCCCTGAAAGCCATGTCCGGCCGAGCGGCGCGCCCGGTCCGGGCCGTTGGATTGGGTACTCATCAGGCGCGGTCCCCCTGCTTGGCGTATTCGAGGCGGATCTGCTCGAGGGTCTGCTCGCATTCCTTGTGGAAGGCGAAGATGCCGTCGATCTGGTCGCTGTTGTAGGTGGCCTTGCAGCGGCGCGCCTTGGCCAACATAGGCAGGTTCTGCAATTCCTGGACCGGGATGCCCAGCTCGATCAGGGCCGCGCCGAGGTCGTAGATGGTCAGGGCCAGGTTGAGCAGGGCGAACTGCTTCTTGGGGGAGCAGAAGGTGTCCACCGGGTCCAGGGCGCTCTGTTGCAGCACCGCCTCCTTGATCAGGCTGGCCCCCTCCAGCTCCCAGCGCTGGGCATGGGACAGGGCCTCGGGGCCTACCAGGTTGACGATGCGCGATAGCTCCGCGTCCCTGGCCAGCAGGGCCAGGGCCTGGCCGCGCCGTCTCTCCCAGTTGCGGTCCACCTCCTTGTGCCACCACTGGGCGGCGGTGCCGACATGGCCGGAGAAGCTGGTCACCCAGTCGATGGACGGGTAATGGCGGGCGTCCGCCAGCTCTTTGGACAGGGCCCAGAAGGTCTCGATGATGTCCTTGGTGTGGCTGGTGACGGGCTCGGAGAAGTCGCCGCCGGGGGGCGACACGGCCCCGATCAGGGTCACAGAGCCGGTGGCCCCGGCGTGGGTCTCGACCCGGCCGGCGCGCTCATAGACCGCCGCCAGGCGCGAGGCCAGGTAGGCGGGGTAGCCCTCCTCGACGGGCATCTGGCCCAGGCGCCCGGAGACCTCGCGCAGGGCCTCGGCCCAGCGGCTGGTGGAGTCGGCGAGCATCACCACGTCGTAACCCATGTCCCGGTAATACTCGGCCATGGTCATGCCGACATAGACCGAGGCCTCGCGGGCCACCACGGGCATGTTGGAGGTGTTGGCCACCAACAGGGTGCGCTCCATGAGCTTGCGCCCGGTGTAGGGGTCGTCCAGGGT
>DYRB01000394.1 GCA_020718945.1 Lamprocystis purpurea
CCACGGTGTTTCCGGCCGCGGTGCCAGGTGTTGCTCTCAAATTTGGAATTGCTGTCGCGAGGTCCCGCCCTTGTCCCTGCCCGGGCCATCGGGTAAGGTGCCGCGCATGAAATTCTCCGAGGATGCCGGCCGGGGCAGCTACCTGGTCGAAGCCTATGACGCCGCCGGCATTGTCGTCGCCGGGCGCCGTTATCCACGCGGCCTGGGCTTAAGCCCCCAGGGCCTGATCGAGGGCTGGGGCCCCGCCGAGCCCGCCGGCTTCACCGCGGAACACATCGCCGCCCTGCTCGACCTGGACCCCCAGGTCATAGTCCTGGGCACCGGCGCCCGCCAGGTCTTCCTGCACCCTGCCCTGTTCGCCGCCGCCTATGCCCGCGGCGTCGGGGTGGAGGTCATGGACACCGGCGCCGCCTGCCGCACCTACAACATCCTGGTGGGCGAGGGCCGGCGGGTCGCCGCCGGCCTGCTGCCCCTGTGAGGCCCCATGGATCGCAAGATCATCCTCTCCGTCCTGGCCGCGGCCCTACTCGGCTTCCTGGCCATCATGCTGTTCCCCGGTCAGCGGCCGGCCGAGGGCCCACCCCGGCTACCCTGGGACGTGCAAATCGATGACCAGGGGCGGGCCCAGGTCTTCGGCCTCACCCTGGGCCAGAGTACCCTGGCGGACCTCCAGGCCCTGTTCCGAGAAGAAGGCGAGATCAATCTGTTCAGCCCCACCCCCGGCAAATACACCGTGGAGAGCTATTTCGAGCAGATTTATCTCAGCAGCCTGAGGGCCGACTTCGTGGTCACCCTGGAGGCCCCGGAGGCGACCCTGGCGGTCATGTACGACCACGGGCTGCGGGTCAGCAACCTCCCCAGCGGGACCAAGCGCATCAAACTGGACCCCACCGACATCGCTACCCTGACCCAGACCCCCATCCGCCACATCACCTACTTGCCCATGTCCAGGCTCGACGATGAGCTGCTGGAAAAGCGCTTCGGCCCCCCCGCCGAGCGCATCACCGAGGCCGACACCGGCGTGGTGCACTGGATCTATCCCGCCAAGGGCATGGACCTGGCCCGCGACCCCAAGGGCAAGGTGGTCATCCAGTATGTCAACCCCGCCGACCTGGCGACGCTGATCGAGCCGCTGCGCTCAGGCAAGCCCTGAGAATGGTCCTGGTCGCGGATCGCGTGTTCCCAGAAGCGGCGTTGCCACACCGCCTTCTACCAAACAAGGACTTCGTGTCGCCGACAACGACTAGACCAGCCAGGGGTCGCAACCGACCGAACCCACCCGCCTCAGAGCGGCCCCCGATAGGGGCTCGGCGGCCCCTCGGGCCGGCGGCGGAAGCGCTTGTAGGGCCAGACATACTGCTCGGGACAGACGGCCACGCAGCGTTCCACACCTAGATTCAGGGCCGCGGCGGCGACCTGGTCGTCCTCCGCGTCTATGCCCTCGGGGGCGGCGATGCAGTGCATACGAAAGCCCAGCCCGGGGCCCAGGCGTTGCGCGAACATGAATATCACCCGGGCGCCTGTTCGGCGCGCCAGACGGTTCACCAGCAACATCGTGTAGGCCGGCACCCCGAAGAAGGGGGCGAAGACGGCCCCGGTGTCGGCCTTGGGCTCCTGGTCCGGCAGGACGCCGGCATACTCACCCCGCTCCAGGGCCTGGACCAGGACCCGCACCCCCCTGGGTGTGGTCGGGGCCATGCTGGCCCCGGTGCGCCCGCGGGCGGCGTGGATCAGGGCGTCGAGCAGGCGCTGGGGCTTGTAGAAGATGGCCGTGGGGCCCTGGGCAGCCAGGTAGAGCCCGGCCAATTCCCAGGCCCCCAGGTGGGGCGACAGGACTATCACCCCGCGGCCGTCGGAGCGGTCCAGCAGTTCCCCACCGCGGACCTCGGTGACCAGGCCCAGCACCTGGTCGGCCGGTCGCTGCCAGAGGTAGGCGATCTCCAGATAGGTGCGCCCGAACTCCCGCAGGGTCCGGTCGCGCAGGGTCACCTGCTCCTGCGGGCTCAGGCCCGGGTAGCACAGACGGATGTTGATCAGGGCGTTGCGCCGCTGCTTGTTGGGCCAGACCACGAATAGCTGGCCCAGGGCCCAGCCGAGGCGCTGAAGAGCCCCGAGCGGCAACCGGGCGGCGAGCCGCACCAGGCCCGCGGCGAGCCGTTCCTTGATTATCTGGCCCCTTGATGTGCGGGGCTCTGCTAGGCGCTTGGCCATGGTCTGGACGGGTCTCCGACGGCCCCTCTGGGAAAAGGGGAAAACTGGGTTAATGGGGTGATAGACTGGCCCGGAGGGCGCACCGTGGGCCCAGGCCCGGCGCGCGTTCATCAGACCCCAACGATAACGATCCCTACCCCAAAGCAGAAGAGGAAACCGCCCCATGAGCGATCACGAGCCCAAGAGCCTCAGCCCCCAACAGGCCTGGCAACTCATTCAGGACGACCCCCAGGCGGTCCTGGTGGACATCCGCTCCACCATGGAATTCCTGTTTGTCGGCCACCCTACCGGGGCCGTCCATGTGGCCTGGATCGACGAGCCGGACTGGACCATCAACCCCCACTTCACCACCGAGATCCGCAAGCTCCTGCTCGGCGGGGCCGTCTGCACCGAGGGGGCCGAGTGCGCCCCGGTGATCCTCATCTGCCGCAGCGGCAAGCGCTCCCACGAGGCGGGCAAGGTCCTGCTGGAGAACGGCCTGACCACCGTCTTCCACATCGACGAGGGGTTCGAGGGCGAGCGCGACGAGCACCACCATCGCGGCACCCTGGGCGGCTGGCGCTTCCGCGGCCTGCCCTGGGAGCAGTGCTGAGAAGACGAATTCAGCCGCAAATGAACGCAAAAAACGCAAAAAACGCCAATGGTTCAGACGCTTAGATGTTGCATTTTCGTCACTCGCCGGGTGCGCGGGGCGTTGGACCCAAGTCGTTGTCTAATTGCGTTCATTTGCGTTCATTTGCGGCCCCTCTCCCTCATTCCCGCTCCTCGATCCAGGCCATTTGGATGGCCTCCAGCACCTTCTCGCCGGAGTGCCCGGGGTCATCCTCGAACCCCGGCAGGGCCAGGACCCAGGCGCGCAGGTCCACGAAGTTGAGGTAGCGCGGGTCCGTTTCCGGGTGCGCCTCGTCCAGGGCGATGGCGAGCTCCTGGATGTCGGTCCACTTCAGTACCATCGCAGTCGAGCCTCCGATCTTGTGCTAGGCAGTCCGGCCAGGGCGCGACCGCGCCTTGGTCTCTTCAACCTAAGAAAAGCAGTTGAGCCGCAAATGAACGCAAATAGACGCAAATGAA
>DYRB01000395.1 GCA_020718945.1 Lamprocystis purpurea
CGCTCCCACGGTGGGCCTCCCGGTCGGACCAACACCTAATGCAGACATAGCCAAAGGCGCAGCCCTGCTCCGCCAGGACCTCCGAAAACCAGCCGCCGTGATCGATCACCATGTTGCGCTCCAAAGCCGTCATGCCCAGGGGGCGCGGATTATCGTTGAAACCCCAGCGCCCCGGCAAAGGTCCCTATCCCACCTCCGGCAGCGGATAGTGCAGGTGCAGATCCGCCAGGGGCCGGGCCGGGCCCGCCGGGGACAGGGGGGCATAGCGCAGCAGGTCGGCGGCCGGCATGGGGCCGACCCGTTGCTCGATCTGGCTCAGACGCCCACCCTGACGGACCAGGAAGGCGACATAGGTGTGGCGCAGGGCGGCGGCGTCGATCTCCTGGGGGTGGGCCAGCCCGGCATCGCTGGCGATGAGCCCCAGGCGCGCTGCCGGATCATCCACCCCCAGGTCCCGCCACAGGGGCAGGGGCCGGTGGGCGGTGAACAGGGCGCAGACCCCGGGGGCCAGGTCCAGGGTACGGGGGGCCGGGCCTGACACCCGCAGTCGGCCGTCGGCCAGGTCGAAGTCCGACTCCGCCAGCCCGGCGCATTCTTCGAGGGTCAGGCCGGTCAACAGCAGGGCCATGAACTGGCGCTGAACCGGGCTGGCCAGGTGCCACAGGGCCGCAACCTCGGCCGCCAACAGCTCACGGGGCAAAACCTCTGCCCCGGCGATCCCGGGGAGCAGCCCGGCGGGAGGCGCGGCCAGGCCGGCGGGGACGGGCTGCGCCGCCAGGGTGTCCGGCGCGTCCCGCAGGGTGCGCAGGGCCAGGCCCGAGGGCTCCGGCCGGGCCCCGGCGAAGATGCGCACCCCGGTCACCGGGGCCGGTTCGGGCTCCTCGCGCCGACGCGGGGTCAGGAACTCCAGCAACAGCACCGAGGCCAGGGCCGTGCCCCCGGCGCCGGCCAACACCAGGAGCATGTCGCCCCAGTAGTCGGGCTCGAAGGGCTTGGTGGGGGCGTGGGCCGGCTCGATGATTTCGACCTGGGGGTACTGCTGTTGGGCCTTGGCCTGGACCTCCACTAGGTGCGCCTCGCTGTCGCGATAGAGCTGCTCCAGGCCCTCCAGGTCGATCTTCAGGGCCTCGTACTTGCCGAACTGGCGGGTGAATTCCGCGGCCGCACGTTTGTCCTCGCGCAACTGCTGCTCCAGGATCTGGACCCGGGTACGGGCCTGGGCGACCTCCTGCTGGGCCTTGACCTGGAGCACCCGCTGCCCCTTGGCCAGCTTCTCGGCGATCTTGTCCTCGATCTCCTTCAACTGGCTGGGGAGCACTCGGGCGTTGGGCTGGTTGTCGATGAACAGTTGCGTGTAGCGCTTGTTCAGTTCAGTCAGCTTACTGCGCAGTTCCGCGGCGTTCTTCTCCAACTCCACCAGGGCCCCCTGCTCGGCCTCCGGGAGCACCGGCTCGCCCTTGGCGATGGCGGCGTCCAGGGCGTCCTGGCGGGCCTGGGCCTCGACCAGTTGGTCACGGACCTTGTTCAGTTCCTCGGTCAGCGACCTGAGCCTGGCCAGGGCCGAGTTGCCCTCCCGCTCCATGGTGACGATGTCGTGCTGGTCACGGAAACGGTCGAGGGCGGCACGCTGGCTGGCGATGGTCTCGCCGAGGCGGTTGTGTTCGTCCTGGAGCTTGGCGATGGCCTGGCCTACGTCCTGCTCTATCTGGACCTGGCGCTTGGCCTGATAGGCGCCGATCCAGGCGTTGACGATGGTGGCCAGTTGCTGCGGTTGCCCGCCGGTGGCCGTAAGTTCCACCAGGTTGGTGTCGGCCTGGGGGATGACCGCCAGGGTCTGCCTCAGGTCGTCGGCGGTCAGGGGGCCCAGGTCGGTGTCCTTACGGGCGAGGGCCAGGGTGTCCTCCATCAGGTCCTGCCCCAGCAGGACGCGGTCCTGTACGGCCCCGTGCTGCACATCGACCCTGTCGCCGGCCAGCCCCTTGCCGACCCCGCTGGGCGCGGCGGTCAGCACCGTGGCCACCGCCCGGTACTTGGCGGGGCGCAGGAAGTCCCAGGCCGCCCCGGGCAACAGCACGGCGAGAAAGACCAGGACGAAGATGCGCAGGCGCCAGGCCTGGTACCAGGGGACATCCGGCGTCGGGGGCCGCGGCGGGGCGGACGGGCCGGTAACGACCTCGACCTGGGGCAGGACGCCCGACCCTGGAAGGTGGGGCAACAACTCGGGGCCATTGGGTGACACGCTCGATCTCCGTGGGACTGGGTACGGGGGCTGGTCTGATTTCAGGCCGCGGCGGGCGGCGCGGCCTCGCAGTGGTAGGCGGGGCTCAGTTCATGGACCGCCGCCACCAGGGCCGCGGCGTGCTCCGGGTTCACGTCCGGGTGTATGCCGTGGCCCAGATTGAAGACGTGCCCGGGGCCGCGGCCGTAGCTCTCCAGGACCCGGCCGACCTCGGCGCGGATGCGCTCCGGGGAGGCATAGAGCACGCAGGGGTCCAGATTGCCCTGGAGCGCCACCCGGTCTGAGACCAGGCGGCGGGCGTCCCCCAGGTCCAGGGTCCAGTCCACCCCCAGGGCGTCGGCGCCGCTCTCCGCCATGGCCCCGAGCCACTGGGCCCCGCCCTTGGTGAACAGGATCACCGGGACCCGCCGGCCCTCCGCCTCCCGGGTCAGACCGGCGACGATGCGGCTCATATAGGCCAGGGAGAACTCGGCATAGGCGTGGGGGTCCAGGGCCCCGCCCCAGGTGTCGAAGATCATCAGGGCCTGGGCCCCGCGGGCCACCTGGGCGTTGAGATAGGCGGTGACCGCATCCGCCACCTTGGCCAGCAGGGCGTGGAGCAGGTCCGGGCGGTCGAAGAGCATGGCCTTGGCCTGGGCGAAGTTCTTGGTCCCGGCCCCCTCGATCATATAGGTGGCGAGCGTCCAGGGGCTGCCGGCGAAGCCGATCAGGGGGACCCGACCGGCCAGGGCCCCGCGGATGGTAGAGACCGCGTCCAGCACATAGCGCAGTTCGTCCTCCGGGTCCGGCACCGGCAGACGTTCCACATCGGCGGCGGTGCGCACCGGGCGCTCGAAGCGCGGCCCCTCGCCCTCGGTGAAATAGAGCCCCAGGCCCATGGCATCCGGGACCGTGAGGATGTCCGAGAACAGGATGGCGGCATCCAGCGGAAACCGCTCCAGGGGCTGGAGTGTGACCTCGCAGGCCAGCTCCGGGTTCTTGCACAGGTCCATGAAGGACCCGGCGCGGGTGCGGGTGGCGCGGGACTCCGGGAG
>DYRB01000396.1 GCA_020718945.1 Lamprocystis purpurea
CAGAGGCCGGCGCTCCCGCGACGCCGGGGGACCAGGTGCCGGCCAGAGGCCGGCGCTCCGGGTGCCGGCGCTTCGGCCGGCGCTGTGGCTAACCCCGGCGGCGGGCTGCGACCCTCAGGCGTAGGGCATTGAGGCGGATGAAGCCGGTGGCGTCACCCTGGTTGTAGGCCCCGGCGTCTTCCTCGAAGGTGGCGATGGCGGTGTCGAACAGGCTGTCGGTGTCGGACTTGCGCCCCACCACTAGGATGCCGCCCTTGTAGAGCTTGAGCCGCACCACGCCGTTGACCACGGTCTGGGTCTGATCGATGGCCGCCTGGAGCATGAGCCGCTCCGGGCTCCACCAGTAGCCGTTGTAGACCAGGCTGGCGTAGCGGGGCATCAGTTCGTCCTTGATGTGGGCCGACCCGCGGTCCAGGGTCAGGGATTCCATGGCCCGGTGGGCCTTGAGCAGGATGGTCCCGCCGGGGGTCTCGTAGCAGCCGCGGGACTTCATGCCCACGTAGCGGTTCTCGACGATATCGGCCCGGCCTATGCCGTGCTCCCCGCCGATGCGGTTGAGCTCCGCCAACAGGTCGGCGGGGGACATCGCCTGGCCGTCGATGGCCACGCAGTCGCCCCGGACGAAGCTCAGCTCGATCTCCTGGGCCTGGTCTGGCGCCTGCTCCGGGGAGCGGGTCCAGCGCCACATGTCGGCGCCCGGCTCGACCCAGGGGTCCTCCAGGTCGTAGCCCTCGTAGGAGATGTGCAGCAGGTTGGCGTCCATGGAGTAAGGGGACTTGGTGCCGTCGCGCTTCATCTCCACCGGGATGCCGTGCTGCTCGGCGTAGGCCAGCAGCTTCTCGCGGGAGAGCAGGTCCCACTCCCGCCAGGGGGCAATGATCTTCACGTCGGGCTTGAGGGCATAGGCCCCCAGCTCGAAGCGGACCTGGTCGTTGCCCTTGCCGGTGGCACCGTGGGAGACGGCGTCCGCCCCGGTCTCGTTGGCGATCTCGATCAGGCGCTTGGCGATCAGGGGCCGGGCTATGGAGGTACCGAGCAGGTACTCGCCCTCGTACAGGGCATTGGCGCGGAACATGGGGAAAACGAAGTCGCGGACGAACTCCTCGCGCAGGTCGTCGATGTAGATCTCCTTGACCCCGGCGGCGGTGGCCTTGGAGCGGGCCGGCTCCAGTTCCTCCCCCTGGCCTATGTCGGCGGTGAAGGTAACCACCTCGCAGCCGTAGTTGTCTTGCAGCCACTTGAGGATGACCGAGGTGTCCAGGCCACCGGAATAGGCCAGCACCACCTTCTTGATGTCGTTGCGCGCCATGGGGAATGCTCCAGGTTGGGCGCCAGGTTGGGCGCCAGGTTGGGCGAAAGCGCGGCAGTATAAGACCAGCGCCCGGACAAGGGGCAACGACACGCAGGCTGATCCCGGGGGGAGGCCCTAACCGGCAGCCAGTCGAGGGGGCGAGAGGCCCGGCCTCAGGACGGTCCGGCCGGAGCTGTGGCCCAGGTCGAGCAGGCCCGATAGGGCGGTGAGGAATCCCTCGGGCTGGTCGGCATAGACCCAGTGCCCGGCCCCGGCCACCGGGCGCACCCGGGCCAGGGGGAACAGGGCCCGGATGGGGGCCAGGCGCTCGCCGGTCACATAGTCGGATTCTGTGCCGTAGACGAACAGGGCCGGACCGGGGAACTGGGCCGTGCCCGGGTCCGGGAAGCCGCGGATCTCAGGCATGGCCGAGGCCAGGGCGTCCAGGTCGATGCGCCAGCGCCAGGCCCCGTCCGCGTGCTCCAGGTTTTGCAGCAAATAGCCGCGCACCCCGGGGTCGGGGACGGCGGGGGCGAGCAGGGCCTGGGCCCCGCGGCGGTCGGCGATCTGGTCCAGGGGCAGGGCCCGCAGGGCCGCGACCAGGGCGCCGAGGCGGTCCGGGTAGACCACCGGGGCCATGTCCACTACCCCCAGGGCGGCGACCCGCTCGGGGGCGGTGAGCGCCAGCCACATGGCCGCCTTGCCCCCCATGCTGTGGCCTATCAGCGTCGCCTGGGCCAGGCCCCGCTCGTCCAGCAGGCCGATCAGGTCCGCGGCCATGGCCGGGTAGGAGATGCCCTCCCCCGCCGGGGAGCGGCCGTGACCGCGCAGGTCCGGGACCAGGACCCGGTGGGCCCCGGCCAGGCGCCGGGCTATGCCGTGCCAGTTGGCCGATGACCCGAATAGGCCGTGGAGCAGCAGTACCGGCGGCCCCTCGCCGGGGGCGGCGCCGTATTCGCGCAGATGCAGGGGGATCGGGTGGTTCATAGGGCGGCAGTGTGCACGAACACTGTTGCGCTGCAATGTCGCATTCCGGGTCCGCTACAATGGCGCCCCCATTGTCCAAGGTCAGCACCATGCCCGACGAGACCCGCCCCTGCTGGATCTACGCCAGCCCGCACAAGGAGGAGATGTACCTGTACCTGGCCGCCGAGGACGGCTTCGAGGCCGCCCCCGCCGCCCTGCTGCAACGCTTCGGCACCCCGCGCCTGGTCATGCGCCTGGACCTGCACCCGGGGCGCACCCTGGCCCGGGAGGATGTGACCCGGGTCCTGGCCAACCTGACCACCCAGGGCTACCACCTGCAACTGCCCCCGGACCTGCACCCCGACCTCTACGAAGGGGACTGAACCCCGTCCGGTCCCGCCCGCAACAGCGCCCAGGGGCCACCCGAAGAATCCCCAGCCCACACCCCGCAATCCATCACAGACTCTGGAGGACAGACATGAAGACCCTCATCACGGCCATCCTTTCCCTGATCGTCGGCGGCCTGTTCGGCGCCTACCTCGCCTTCAACATCGGTCTGGGCATGGGCGGCATCGGCGGCTTCGTCGCCGGGGCCCAAAACGGCGCCTGCCTGGCGGTCGCCGCGGCGAAAGACAAGGGGGCCATTGCCGCTGGCCAAGCCGACGGGGTGATCGCCGCCACCGTCGGCCGCATCCGGGCCCTGGCCCAGATCCCGCCGGACCGCCAGCCCAAGTGGGTCGTCGGCGAGGCGGACTGCGCTGCCTTGGTGGCCGAGATGCAGCGGGACGCCGCGGCCGCTCGCTAGCCTGCCCGCCGCTGCCCTGGCGGGTCCTGGGGGGCCGCGCCGGAGGGCGGGCAAACCCGTCGTTGACCACCACCGGCGAGACGCCGGTGGACCCAGTGCCGGCCGGAGGCCGGCGCTCCCAGCCGGGACGCCCTCGCCAGGCAAACGGAAAGGCTCTGTCTGCATTAGCTGTTGGGGATGGCCAAGTCACTGAAGTGGCG
>DYRB01000397.1 GCA_020718945.1 Lamprocystis purpurea
CCGGTCGCGGCGAGGGCGCCGCTCCCACAGGCGCCGCTCCCACAGGCGCAGCTCCCACAGGCGGCGCTGCCACAGGCGCCGCTGCCGCCGGCGCCGCTGCCACCGGCGGCGGCACTGCCACAGGTCCAGCGCTGCCCTGGGTACTCTGGACCCCGGACGGCTTCTTCGACAGCGGCGGGGGCGGGGAGCGGCTCATGGGCTGGCACCTGAACCGGGGCGCGGACAAGGCCGGGGAGCTGATCGATGCGGGGCAGATCGGGGAGGTCTTCCGCCGCCCGGACCTGATCGCCAAGGCCCTGTCGCCTGAGTATGCGGGGTTGGCCCGCACCGCCCTGGCGGAGATCGGGGACCTGGACACCCTGCTCGCCCAGGGCCGCCCCCCGGCCCTGGAGCCCCTGGGCCCACTGGAGTCGCGCCAGCCCGGTCGGGGCTTCGAGGCCCGCTTCCGGGTGGAGGACCGGGGCGGCGGCGTGGGCCGCATCGAGTACCGGGTGAACGGGGCCCTGGTGGGTCAGGGGGACCTGCGCGGGCGCTTCGGGCTCGGCCTGCCCAACCGGCAGGAGGAGACCCGTCCCTTCACCCTGGCCGCGGGCCGGCACCGCATCGAGGCCCGGGCCTTCGACGCCAAGGGCCAGGTCGCCTCCCCCTGGGTCGCCTGGGCGGTGGAGGTCACGGGCGGGGAGCGGCAAGCGCCCGCCCTCTACGGCCTGGCGGTGGGCATAGGCCCCTACAAGGACAAGGCGCTGTCCCTCGAGTACGGGGACGACGACGCCGAGGCCTTCGCCTCGGCGGTCAATGGCGCCGCCCGGGGGCTGTTCCGGGCGGTGGAGATTGAGTCCCTGGTCAACGAGCAGGCGACCCTGGCCGGCATCACCGCCGCCTTCGAGGCCATGGCGGCGAAGGCGGGGCCCGAGGACGTATTCGTGCTCTTCCTGGCCGGCCACGGCCTGGCCCTGGACGGGCGCTATCACTTCATCCCCTGGGACCTCAGGTACAGCAACCGCAAGGCCCTGGAGGACGGCAGCCTGCACGAGGACCGGCTGCGGGACCTGCTGGCCCGGGTCCAGGCCCAGAAGAGCCTGGTGGTGCTGGACTCCTGCTACGCCGGGGCGGCCCTGGGCGGGGAGCCCCGCCTGGCGAGCCTGCGCGGCGGCGAGGCCCTGGAGACCCGGGCGGCCATCGACCGATTGATGGCCAAGACCGGCCGCGCCATCCTGGCCAGCACGACCAGCCGGGCCTATGCCCTGGAGGGGCTGGAGGGCCACGGGGTCTTCACCCATGTCCTGCTGGAGGGCCTCGGGGGCCGGGCGGACCTGCTGGGGGACCGGGACGGCACCATCGAGACCGGCGAGCTGGCGGACTACCTGGAGGACGAGGTCCCGCGCATGAGCCTGCGCCTGTGGCAGTACGAGCAGTTCCCCATGCACGATCTGCGCGGCCAGTCCTTCCCCATCGGCCTGCGCCAGGCGGCGCCCTGAGCCGTGGGCGACCCGGTCCGCATCTTCTACTCGTTCTCCCATCGGGACGAGGCCGACCTGGATACCCTCAAGGCCCACCTGGCCGAGGTGCGCCGCCAGGGTCTGATCGAGGACTGGTACGACCGCCGCATCGCCCCTGGGGAGGACTGGTCCTCGGCCATCGCCGACGCCTTGGACGGGGCGGACCTGGTCCTGCTGCTGGTGACCAAGGACTTTCTGGCCAGCGAATACTGCAACGGTATCGAGCTCAGGCGCGCCCTGGAGTTGGTGCAGGCCGGAACGGCGCGCATCATCCCCGTCTATGTCCGTCCGGCCTACTGGAAGGGGGCACCCTTTGCCCGCTTCCAGGGCGTGCCGAAAGACGCCCGCCCGGTGAACGAGGCCAAGGACCCGGACGCCGCCTGGGTGGAGGTGGTCGAGGGCATTGTCCGCGCGGCACGGGAGTTGCGCGGGGAGGCGGAGCCGCGTCGAGGTCTGCCGCGCCCTTCTCCGGGGCTGAGGCGCCCTGTCCTCGGGCTGCCCTGGATCCTCGGTGGGACCGCGGCCCTGCTCCTGGCCGCGGCACTGGCCGCCTGGTGGCCGGGCGAGTGTCAGGGCCCTGCCGTCACCGCGCACCTCGCCCAGGGCCATGCCTCCATGGGCACGGGCCGCTACGCCGAGGCCCTCGACGCCTATGTCGCCGCCCTCGCCCTGGCCGCCGACTGCGGCAAGGCCGCCTACGGCCGGGACAAGGCGCAGGTCCTGGCAGACATTGGGCCGGGCTTCGATGTGGAGGCGGCCCACCTGCGCCTGCGGACCCTGGAGCAGGCCCACCCGAATGATCCCCACATCCACCTGATGGTGGGTCGGCTCGCCGCCAACGGTCGAGACTGGGAGGCGGCGCGGGCACGCCTGCGGCGGGCGCTGGACCTGGACCCCAAGCTCCCCGAGGCCTGGTTCGCCCTGGGGGTGCTGGCCCATCAGGAGGGCCGGCTGGCGGAGGCGCTGGGGCACTACGGGAAGGCGGTGGCCCTGGCCCCTCGCCATCGGCAGTACCTCACCAACCTGGCCGGGCTGCGCCTGGATCTGGGGGACTACCGGGCGGCGCTCGCCGGCTACGAAGGGGTGCTGGCCGATGCCCGGCAACTGCTCCTGGCCCGATTGGACGCGGGCAATGCCGCCCGCCTGGGGGGCGATCTGGACAAGGCCGCCTGGCACCACGAGCGGCTGCTGCTGGACCTGGGTCGCCCCGGGGTGCTGGAACAGGGGGACAACGCCGCCCAATGGGCCTTCGAGGCAGGGGAGCGGGAGCTGACCCTGGACGGACCCGAGGGCAAGCGGGCCTATGCCCGCCTCAGCGTTTCCCTGACCCGGTTCCTCAGGGGGGACCGGCAAGGCGCCGAGCAGCTCGCGGGCGAGGCCGCCGGCTCGCCGGAGCGGGAGCGGGCACGCGCCCTGATCGAGTTCGATCTTGGGCGCCTGGGGCGGGCACGACCGGACTGGGCGGGGCCCATTGCCGACTATCGCCGCCTGATCGACCGGCCGGCGCCCTGACCACCGGCCTGCGCCGCTGGGGGGGCGGGGGGGGCTGGGGGCCGGTGGACCAGGCGCGGGTCGGACGACCGGCCGACCGCAGCATCCGGGGTTTCTCCCAACAGGTGCATCCCCACGCGGCGGGTGGGGCGAGACCGAAGCGGGCCTCAGCAGTCACGGGGCCAGCCTCGCGAAGCAGGGCTTCGACCGCTCGCGTCGCGAAGCAGGAGCTTCGCGACGAGGAAGGCTGGAG
>DYRB01000398.1 GCA_020718945.1 Lamprocystis purpurea
CCTCGGCTGAGAACTGGCCCGCCAAAAACGGGCCCTGGGCTGCCTCTGGCAGTCCCAGACCCCGCCTCCAGGCCCCCCAGCGGGTTGGCTGGTCTTCCTTGCTAATCAGGTGTTGCCTTGCGTGCATCGCGCTCCCGCCATGTTCCACGTGAAACACCAGCCGCCGCAGCTTCCTGAAACTTCGCAGCCTCACGGCCACGACCCTGGGCCTGGGCCCGGCCAATACCGCCCAGCTCGCCCATGCCATCGAGACCAAGTCGCCCACCCCGGCGTTGTGGCTACGCGGCCTGGAGTGCACCATCAACGGCAATGCCGCGGAGGTCCACGACCTGGACCTGCGCGACCCAAACCAACTCCAGAAGTTCGTCGATCATTCCTGTTTCCGTTACGCCGACGAGAGCGAGGGCCTGAACCCCTGGGACGGCGAGACCGATCCGCACTATGTCCTGGGGCTCAATACCGTAGGCACCCGCACCCACATCCAGGCCATCGACGAGGGGGCCAAGCACAGTTGGATCAAGGCCCCGCGCTGGCGCGGCCACGCCATAGTGATTGGCCCCTTGACGCGCTACATCATCGGCTACGCGAAGGGGATCCCGGAGTTCAAGGAGCCGGTGAAGAAGGTCCTCACCGACCTGCAACTGCCCCTTCCTGCCCTGTTCGCGACCCTGGTGCGTATCCCCCCCGGGCCTGGAGGCGTCCTGGGAGGCGTATAGGATGCGCCACCTCCAGGACAAGCTGATGGCCAACATCAAGGCCGGCGACAGCTCCACAGCCAATGCGGAGAACTGGGACCCGTCCGCCTGGCGCAACCACGCCAAGGGGGTGGGGACCTGGTCAGCACCATGATCAGCGGCTGGCGGATGTTGAAGGACGACCGGCATGACCGCCGAGCCCAACGCCCCGATCCTCGGCATAGGCAATGTCCTGTGGGCGGACGAGGGGTCCGGCGTGGGGGCGGTGGAGGAGATGGCCCCCCGCCACCGCTTCGGGCCCCAGGTCCGGCTGTTGGACGGCGGGACCCAGGGGGTCTACCTGGCGGATCAGGTGCCCTGGGCGGAGATTCTGGTGGTCTTCGACGCCGTGGACTACGGCCTGGCGCCCGGGACCCTCAATCGTGTGGAGGGCGAGGAGGTCCCGCGCCTTCTGGGCGTCAGGAAGATGAGCCTGCATCAGACCGGCTTCCAAGAGGTCCCGGCCCTGGCCGCCCTGCTCGGCGATTACGCGCGCCACCTCCTGTTGGTAGGAGTCCAGCCGGTGGAACTGGACGACTTCGGCGGCAGCCTGCGCCCGGCGGTCAGGGCCCAGATGGACCTCACCATAGCCTTGGCCCTGGACCATCTGGCCGGGCTCGGCATCCGCCCACTCCCCGGGCCCGCAGGTTCGACGGCCGGGGCCGATCTGCCCCACCCGAGCCTGGCCCTGGCCCGGTACGAGGCGGGGCGCCTCAGCCCCCCCCGGGTGCCTGCCGCCTGGGCGACCCCCGGGTCCTGTCCCGGGTCCTTGCCGCGGGGGCCTGACCATGTGCATCGGTACCTCCATGCAGATCCTGGAGGCCGAGCCCGGCCGCCCCTGGGCCTGCTGCGACGACAGCGGCGACCGCCACCGGGTGGACATGCTGCTGGTCGGCGACCGCCCGGTGGGGTCCTGGTCTTCCTGGGTGCGGCCCGGGAGCCCCTGGAGCAGGCCTACGCCCTGCGCATCCGCGACGCCCTGGCAGCCCTGCACGTAGCGGCGGCGGGGGATGCCTTCGACCACCTGTTTCCTGACCTGATCGGGCGCGAGCCCCAACTCCCCGAGCACCTGCGCCGGGCCTGAAGCCTCTGTGGAGCACCCCATGACCCCGCCCCCATTGCTCGACGCCCCGTCCTCCCGTCACGGCATCCCCAGGCTCGGCGCCACCCACCTAGACCAGTTCCTCGCCGAGGGCGGCACCTGCGTCCTGTTCTGCGCCCGCGACCCCACCAAGCATCCCGAGACCCTGGATCTGGCCGTCATCCTGCCCGAGTTGATGGCCCGCTTTGGCCTACACTGCCGGGCGGCTCTGGTCGCCCCGGATGCCGAGGCCGAGGTCCAGCGCCGCTACGGCCTGCGGGTCTGGCCCGCGATGGTCTTCCTGCGCGGGGACTCCTACCTCGGCACTATCGAGCGAGCGCGACTGGGGCGGGTACTTGGCCGAGCTTGATCGCCTGCTGACCGAAGTGCCCGTTGCCCCGCCGACTATTGGCGTCCCGGTGTCTCCCCCGTCGGTGTCCGCCTGCGGCTGAACCCGCAGTCCCGACCCTTCACCGGCAATCAGGCCGACCGGCCCCGCCTCCAGCCATCCCCCGACCCAGGGTTCCTTGAGGGCCCAAGATCGTCTCGGCTGAGTCACAGCCCCCGCCGGTCGGCATCCGTGGGAGCGCCGCCCCGGCGCGACGCAGCGTCTTCCAGAGGCGTTGCTGGTAGACACTCCGTCGCGGCAGGGCGCTACTCCCACGGGCACTGACCATGCCTTCCAGTTTGAAATTGCTGCTCCGGAGCGCACAACGCTGCGCCGACGGCTGTCCCCCCGTACAATAGAGCCCTCAAACCCCAGTCCCCTCCGACCGCCAACCCCCGCAGGAGCCCCCATGGAGACCATCTACGGCACCACCATCCTTTCCGTCCGACGCGGCGGGTCCGTGGTCGTCGGCGGCGACGGCCAGGTTTCGCTCGGCAACACGGTGATGAAGGGCAACGCCCGCAAGGTGCGGCGGCTCTACAAGGAGCGGGTCCTGGCGGGCTTCGCCGGGGCCACCGCGGACGCCTTCACCCTGTTTGAGCGCTTCGAGGCTAAGCTGGAGAAGCACCAGGGCCACCTGGCCCGCTCCGCCGTGGAACTGGCGAAGGACTGGCGCACCGACCGCATGTTGCGCCGCCTGGAGGCCCTGCTCTGTGTCGCAGACGCCACCAGCTCCCTGATCATCTCCGGCACCGGGGATGTGATAGAGCCGGAGCACGACATCATGGCCATAGGCTCCGGCGGGGCCTATGCCCAGGCCGCCGCCCGAGCCCTGCTGGAGCACACCGAGCTGCCGCCCCGGGACATTGTCGAGCGGGCCCTGCACATCGCCGCCGACATCTGCATCTACACCAACCACAACCTGGTCCTTGAGGAACTGAGCGGCGCCTTGCAGAAGTAGCCAGCCACCCAAACCTTGAACCTGGAAAGGGCAATTCGGCCGCAAATTACGCAAATTTACGCAAATGGGTCAGTC
>DYRB01000399.1 GCA_020718945.1 Lamprocystis purpurea
ACCGGTGCCTGTTTCCCCGCCAGATCGACTGACGGGGGTTGGTCCGGTCAGGCGGTCAGATGGTGTTGAGGGCCCTAGAGGTGCTGGAGCGGTAGTTGCCGCGCCAGTGAGGGTTCTGGGTGAGCGTGATCGCTTTGTGGGATGGGGCCTTGCCCGATCCGAGGCGATTGCCGCGGCATGGCAGATGCGCCCGCGACCGCACGCAGCACGGCGCCCTGCCGCTTGAGGCGGCCGGTATCGCGAGGCTGTGTTCGACGGATAGGCGCATGGACGTTCCAGGTTCAACAGGGGTCAGGCCGAGCGGGGCCGGTGACCGGGGCAACGGGGGGCGGATGCTAACCCCGTCCCGCCCTTGCGCGCAAACGGCGGCGCAAGGCGTTGGGCGGTCGCGCACTCCGACCTTCAGTGGCGGCCACTTTATGCCACTTGCTTAACGACAGTCAAGGGGATTTAATAGGCCCTATGACCCAGGCCCCAGCACCGTCCGACCCCAGCTATCCCCTGTCCGAGCTTTGCGTACTCGTGGACCTGCCGCCGCGCACGGTGCGCTACTACGTCCAACTGGGCCTGGTGGACCGCCCCGAGGGGGAGACCCGGGCGGCGCGCTACGGGGCACGGCACCTAGAGCAACTGCTGACCATCAAGAAGTGGACGGCCGCCGGGATCGCCCTGGAGCGCATCCGCGCCCTGCTGCACGGGGAGCCGCCGCCGGTACCGCCGCGACCCCGGGGCCTGGGGACAGTGACGGTGTGCAGCCACCTGAACGTGGCCGATGGCGTGGATCTGGTGATAGACCCCGGGCGGGCCGGGCTGAGCCCGGAACAGGTGCGGCACTTGGTCCGCGGCGTCATGGCGGCCTTTGCCGCGGCCACGGGCGAGGCCGGCGCCACAACAGCGGCAGAGACTCAACAACCCCAGACAGGGCAAGACGATGGCACAGGATGAGTACGCACGACTGGAGACTTTGGACGGCACCCCCGCCCTGCTGGAGGGCGTGAGCGCCAGCGGCGACCTACGCGGTCCGCTGCTGGAGATGTCGGTCGAGCAGCGCTTTCGCAACGCGGGGCCCACCCACATCGAGGTCGTCTACAGCTTCCCCCTGCCCTGGGGGGCCGTCCTGTTGGGCGTCGAGGTCGTTTTGGGCGAACAGCACCTGACCGGCCGCGTGATTGAGAAGCGCCAGGCCGAGGCCCGCTACGAAGAGGCCCTGTGCGAGGGCAAGACCGCGATCATGCTGGAGAAGAACGCGGATCTGAGCTACAGCCTGAACCTCGGCAACCTGGCCGCGGGTGAGACCTGCCGGGTGACCCTGCGCTATGCACAGGTGCTGGAATTCCACCAGGACGGACTGCGCCTGTTGATCCCGACCGTGATAGCCCCCCGTTTTGGGGACGCGGTGCGCGACGGGGGTCTGCAACCCCATCAGGCGCCCACGCTCGACCCGCTGGCCGCGTACCCCTTCGCCATCCGCCTGCGCCTGCACGGCGACTTGGCCCATGCCCGGGTCGCCTCGCCGAGCCATCCCATCGGCGTTGGCCCGGAGCAGACATCCGCGGGTGAAGTCTTGAGCGTCTCGCTCGCCCGCCGGGGCTACCTGGACCGGGACTTCGTGCTGATCGTCGGGCTGGTCCAGGACTCCCTGGCCGTGCTGGCGCTCGACCCGGTGGCACCGGATCGGGTGGTCGCCCTGGCCAGCTTCCGCCCGGACCTTGGCGCCGAGGCGCCAGCCACGGGGGTCAAGATCCTGGTGGACTGCTCGGGCTCCATGACCGGCGACAGCATAGACGCGGCCAAGCGGGCCCTCCAGGCCGTGACCCTGCAGTTTCAAGCCGGGGACCGCTTCGCCCTGTCGCGCTTTGGCAGTTCCGTAGAGCATCGCTCCCGCGGCCTGTGGTCGGTGACGGACGCCACGCGGACTGCGGCCCAGCGTTGGGTCGCTGGACTGGAGGCCGACCTGGGCGGTACCGAGATGGAGGCCGCCCTGGTCTCCACCTGTGCCCTGACTCACGAGGGCCCCTGCGACCTGTTGCTGGTCACCGACGGGGAGATCTACGGCATCGACCGTGCCCTGACTGCGGCCAGAGACTCAGGACACCGGGTCTTCGTGGTGGGGATCGGCTCCAGCCCGGCGGAGGGCCACCTGCGGCGCTTGGCCGAGGCGACCGGGGGGGCCTGCGGATTCGTCGCCCCGGGCGAGGCGGTGGAGCCGGCGGTACGACGCATGTTCGCGCGCCTGCGCTCGCCGCGCCGGGGCGACCTGGCCCTGGTCTGGCCGCCAGGTGTCGAGCCGCAGTGGGTGTCGCCGTTGGGCAACGCCGTCTTCGCCGGCGACAGCGTTACCGCCTTCGCCTGGCTGGGGGATACACCGAAGGGCGCGGTGCAACTGGTTGGAACGGCCGCGGCGGGGGCGGCGCCCGAGGTCATCGCCACCGCCAACCTGGCCACCGACCTGGCCGCCAACCTGACCAAGAGCGATGCCCTGGCGCGGGTCGCGGCGGCGTCGCACATTCGCTCCCTGGGGCAGGAGGCCGAGGCCGTCGAGTTGGCGGTCGCCTACCAACTGGTGACGGATCGCACCAACTTCCTGCTGGTCCATACCCGGGCCGAGGGTGAGGCCCCCACCGAGCTGCCGGAGTTGCACAAGGTCGCGCAGATGCTGCCCGCCGGCTGGGGGGGTGTGGGGTCGGTGATTGGCGCAGGCTGCCCAAGCCCGGCCGGTTCCAGCACGGACACCGGCTGGGGCGGTGCCGACGGCGACCTGAGCTTCTCCCTCGCCGAGCCGAGCGCCGACCTGCCCATTCCGGATCGGCCCGCCGTCTACCGCAGACTCCGCGCTGCGTGTGCGCCGGCGTCAAGCTCGGAGCCGGATCTCGACTATCTGGGCATCCCTGCCTTCCTGCGTCGGCAAAACGCCCCGCCACCCCCCATGCCGCCAACGCGGGGACCCGCAACGGGGGGCGACCGCGGCCTGACGCCATTCGGCTTGAGCGAGTGGCTGGGCCGGACGCCCCAGAGCCAATGGCCCCGGACCTATGCAGGACTGCGGCGCATTGGCCTCGGCAGCGCGGTGCTGGACTGGCTCGAACTGGTCATCGGCACCGACGCTACCGGACCCCTGGAGGAAACGGCCGTGGTCGCGAGCTTCCTGCGTGTGCTCTCCCAAGGCGAGATGGTCGAATCGCTGGCCCAGTCCCGCGGCAGCGCCGATGCCATCAAGGCCATCGCCGC
>DYRB01000400.1 GCA_020718945.1 Lamprocystis purpurea
CCTAGCTTGCACTGCAGCGCCTTGGGTCTTGAGCCAGGTCCGGTCGTGGGAGCGCCGCCCCGGCGCGACGGCCCCGGCCAGGTCGCCGACGGTGAGGTCCTGGCGCCCCATAGCCCGGGCATTGGCCCCAGGGTCCATGCCACCGAGCGAGCCACTGCCTTGTCCCGCCTGTTGAAACCCCTGCCGACGGCCCTGGCCCTGCTGATCGTGCTGGCCTGGCTAGCCGTCCCGGGGCGGGCGCGCCTGGTCGGGGTCCTTGAGGCCGCTGTCCAGGCCCAGACCGGTTATGGGCTCGCCCTGCGCGGCGACCTGGGCCTGGCCCACCTGACCCGCCCCACCCTGATCGCCCACGACCTGGACCTGACCGGGACCCCGAACATCGGGGACGGGTCCCTGGTGCAGGTCGGCCGGGTCGAGATCGAGCTGAGCCCCTGGCCCCTGCTCCGCGGGCGCCTGGAGCCGACCCGGGTGCGCCTGTCCGGGGTACAGGTCCGGCTGATCCAGGGGGCGGACGGGCGGGGGAACTGGGGGCCCCAGGTCGCCCCGGTCCCCCAGACCCAGGTCCAGGGCCAGAGCCGCTGGGCCGGGCATGGGGACGGGGTGCCCAGGCATGGGCTGCCCGAGAACGGCATCGAGATCAGCGACGGCACCCTGACCTGGGAGGACCGGGCCAGTGGTCGGCGCCTGGTCCTGGGCGGGGTCCAGGCCCAGGCCATGCCCGAGGGGACCGGCCCGCGCCTGGAGTACCGGGCCACCGATGTCTACGGCGGCGGCCTGGCCGGGACCCTGCACCTCAATCGCAGCGGGGCCCTGCCGCGGTTCACCCTGGACGCCGCCGCCCAGGCCGTCCAGGTCGGGCCCCTGCTCGCTGACCTGACCGGCTCCGGTGCCCTCAACGGGCCCGCCGACCTGACCCTGTCGCTGGCCGCTGCCGGGGCGGATCAGGCCGCCCTGGCCCGCGACCTGGCTGGCCGGCTGGTCCTGCGCCTGCGCGACGGGGCCCTGGCCGGGCTCGACCTCCTGGCCCTGGTGGAGGGCGTGCGGGCGGCGGCCCAGGGGCGTCCGGCCCCAGTTGCAGCCCCAGCGCCCCGCATCCTGCTCGACGAACTCTCCGCCAGTGCGACCCTGGGCGGCGGGGTCCTGCGCACCGACGACCTCACCGCCCGGGGCCCCTGGTTCACGGCCACCGGTGCCGGGGCCCTGGGCCTGGCCGACGGGGGCCTGGAGGCCCGCCTGGTCCCGGTCCTGGTCCGCCCGCCGGAGGGGCGCGGGCTCAAGGAACTGGAGGGGCTGCCCATCCCGATCCTGGTGGGCGGGACCCTGGCCGGCCCGGCGTGGCGGGTGGACCTGGCCACAGCGCTGCGGGGCCTGGCCGGCCGGCGGGTCCAGGGGCGGGGGGACCTGTTGGAGCAGATCGAGCGCCGCACCGGGATCAAGGGCCTGGACGGCGTGCTGCGCGGCCTGTTGGGGCGCTAGTCTATGGCCGCGCCCCTGACCCCGGACGGCCTCGCCGCCCCCCTGCTTGCCTGGTTCGACCGTCACGGCCGCAAGGACCTGCCCTGGCAACGCGCCCCCAGCCCCTACCGGGTCTGGGTCTCCGAGGTCATGCTCCAGCAGACCCAGGTCGCGACCGTGGTCCCCTACTTCGAGCGCTTCATGGCCCGGTTCCTCAGCCTGGCCGATCTGGCCGCCGCCCCGCTGGATGAGGTCCTGCACCTGTGGTCTGGGCTCGGCTACTACGCCCGGGCCCGCAACCTGCACCGCGCCGCGGGCATCGCGGTGGCCAAGCATGGCGGGGAACTGCCGAGGGACCTGGAAGGGCTCCAGTCCCTGCCCGGCATAGGCCGCTCCACCGCCGGGGCCGTCCTGTCCCTGGCCCTGGGGCAGCGCCATCCCATCCTCGACGGCAACGTCAAGCGGGTCCTGGCCCGCTGCTTCGCCGTCCCCGGCTGGCCCGGGGAGACCCGGACCCTGGCCCGGCTCTGGGACCTGGCCGAGGGTTGCACCCCGGCGGCCCGGGTCGGGCCCTACAACCAGGCCCTGATGGATCTGGGGGCGACGCTCTGCACCAAGGCCGCCCCGGCCTGCGGACGCTGCCCCCTGGCCGCGGGCTGCGCCGCCCTGGCCCAGGGCAATCCGACCGCCTTCCCGGCGCCCCGGCCGCGGCGGGGGGTCCCGGCGCGGGCCGTGCTCTGGCTGGTCCTGCGCAATGGGGCCGGGGAGGTCCTGCTGGAGCGCCGCCCGGCCCTCGGGGTCTGGGGCGGGCTCTGGGGCCTGCCCGAGTGCCCGGACGGGGAGGTCCCGGAGGACTGGTGCCGGCGCCGACTGGGTCTGGCCCCCCAGCGGGTTGAATTGCTCCGGCCCCGCCGCCACTCATTCACCCACTTTCGGCTCGACATCCAGCCCGTGGCGCTCGCCCTAGGCCAGTCTGCCGGGGCCGTCGCCGACGGGGCCGACCGCCTCTGGTGCGACCCGACCCGCCCGGCCCAGGTCGGGCTCGCAGCACCGGTCGCCAGGCTCCTGGCGGAACTGGCCGCATCGCCCCCCACATCCATCCCCACCGGAGACCCCGTATGACCCACATGGTCCACTGCATCAAGCTCGACCGCGAGACCGAGGGCCTGGCCCGCCCGCCCTACCCGGGGGCGCTCGGCCAGCGCATCTACGAGCAGGTCTCCAAGCAGGCCTGGGCGGACTGGCTGCGCCACCAGACCATGCTCATCAACGAGAACCGCTTGAGCCCCATGGACCCCAAGGCGCGCAAGTTCCTGGAGGAGCAGATGGACAAGTACTTCTTCGGTGAAGGATCGGCCCCCCCGGCGGAGTTCGTCCCGCCCAAGGCTTGACTCCGCGGCCCGTCCCGGCTTTAATGCCCCGCTTCGCGCCCAGGTAGCTCAGTTGGGTGAGCGAGGACCGTCCTGCCAGTGGCAGGACGCAGCCGAGCGAACGGCGAGCATGGATGCGAGACTGGGCGACGCTCCAGGGATGGAAGGGAGCAGTCGCGCAGCAATTACCTGCCCAGGTAGCTCAGTTGGTAGAGCAGGGGATTGAAAATCCCCGTGTCGGTGGTTCGATTCCGCCCCTGGGCACCAGATCAGCACGCGGCGCCATGGGTAGGCGCCACCCAAGACAACGGCCCAGACGCACTCTGTCTGGGCCGTTTTCGTTTGGCTCTGTCTGCATTAGCTGTTGGGGATGGCCAAGTCACTGAAGTGGCGGG
>DYRB01000023.1:0-3396 GCA_020718945.1 Lamprocystis purpurea
GCCGCCGGGCTCGCTGCGCTTCGCCCGGTCGCGCCGAGGCGGCGCTCCCACGGTGGGCATCCCGGTCGGACCAACACCTAATGCAGACATAGCCAATCGGTACAGGAGCCACCACTGGGCCCCCAGGGCCAGGGCCCAGGCCGGTCCGTTCCAGCCCACCAGCGGGTGGCGGTGCAGGGCGAAGACCGTATCCACCCAGGCCAGGCCCCACAGCAGGGGGAGCAGGGCCAGCCCGGCCAGGCCCAGGCCGACCCAGCCCAGGGCCCCGGCCAGTTGACCCAGGGCCAGGCCGCTGCCCGCCAGGAAGGTCAGGAAGGCGGTGTACGCGGCCGGTCCGTCCAGGAAGCGGTCGGCCTCGTGCCAGCCCAGGGCCAGCCACCAGGCCCCGCCCCAGGCCAGGGCCAGCCAGGTCAGCGGGGCCTCCGCCCGGACCAACGCCGGGACCAGGGCTGCGGCGCCGCGCTCCAGGCAGCGGCTGGAGAAGAGCCCCGCCAGGGCCAGGATCAGCAGACCCAGGGCGTCGGCATTGAGCACCGGCAGGCTGCCGGTCCCCGCCAGACCCGTGTGGAGAAAGGCGAGCCCGGCGGCGACCTGGAGCCCGAGCCCGGCCCAGCGGGCCAGGACCCGACCTTGACGCAGCCCGACCCAGACCAGGGCAGCCCC
This sequence comes from Lamprocystis purpurea, assembly GCA_020718945.1. GTDB lineage: Bacteria > Pseudomonadota > Gammaproteobacteria > Chromatiales > Chromatiaceae > DYRB01. The sequence goes on from DYRB01000023.1 coordinate 664, forward strand.
CTCCGCCGCCCACAGGGCGCTGGTCCAGTGCCCGTCCAGGGCCAGGGGCACGGAGATGGTGAGGAAGGCTACCGCCAGGGCCAGGAATGCCTCCACCAGCAGCCGCAGCCCGGCCCCGGCGAACCGGTGCAGGGCACCCGCGGCAAGGCCGTAGGTCAGCCCCAGCCCCAGGGCGGTCCAGGCCAGGCCGTACTCGGTGTCCGCCACCAGGGCCCCTTGCAGGGCGAACACGGCCAGCGGCAGGCCGAAGACCAGGGTCCCGTCCACCAGGCCACGCAGGCGAGGCGGTTGGCGCAGGGCGAACAGGATGGCCACCCCGAGATACAGGGCGAAGTCCAGCAGCAAGAAGGGCTCGACGCTGGCGAAGTACCCAGGCCGGTAATAGTGCGACCCCCACAGGGTCCCCAGGCCGAAGGTGAACAGGAAGCCCTCCAGGTTCAACGCCTTCCAGGACTTGAACCAGGCGATGCCGAAGACCCCCAAATTGAGCAAGGCGTAGTAACTGAACAGGGCCACATGGGACCCGCCCCCGGTGGAGACCAGGACCGGGGCCAGGAAGCCCCCCGCCACCCCGAACCCGGCCAGCCCCGGGGCGTCCTGGGCCACCGCCAGGAACCCGGTGGCCGCCACCAGGGCGACCATGACCACCAGGGCCGGGAGCGGGTCCAGGACCCCGAACAGCCGCACGGCGGCGAAGGCGGTGAGGAAGGTCACCCCCACCCCGGCCCCCTGGAGCAGCAGGGCATAGAGGCGACGGCGGTGGCGCAGGTGCCAGCCGATACCCAGCAGGACCAGCCCCCCCAGCCCGGCCCCGCCCAGGCGCAGGGACAGCGGGATCAGGCTGTGGTCGGCGGCGTACTTGAGCAGGAAGGCGACGCCGAGGAACAGGATCAGGATGCCCGCCCGCACCACCAGGTTGCCGTCGGTGAAGAAGCCGCGCACCGCGGCCAGGGCCGCATCCAGGGCCGCATCCTGGGCAGGCCCCGGGGCGGCAGGCGATAGGACAGGGCGGGGGCGTGCGGCTGGAGGCGGCGTCCCTAGCCAGGGGTCGGCGGCAAAGTCCAGGTCCGGCAGTTCGAAGGGCCCAGGGTCCGGGCCCGCCACGACCCCCGCCGCCGGTTGCGCAATTCCAAGTTTGGAGGCCAGATCGGTGCCCGTGGGAGCGGCGCCCGTGGGAGCGGCGCCTCGCCGCGACCGTCTAATGTGATGCTCGCCGGGCTCGCTGCGCTTCGCCCGGTCGCGCCGAGGCGGCGCTCCCACGGTGCTTCCGGCCTTGGCGCTAAACGGTGGTCTGAAAGGCAGCGGCACAGCGCCAGCGGCCAGGGCCCGCCGCAGGGCGGCCAGTTCAGTCTCCAGGGCGGCAACCCGGGTCCACAGTTGTTGCAGGGCCCAAGCCAGGGGCACACCCAGCAGGGCGGCTATGACCAGACCCTCACTGCGCAGGGACAGCCCAAGGGCCAGGGCGGCGGCGACCAGGACTATGGCGGCGGGCATGGGTCTGCTCCGGGGTGATGCGCCCGGCGGACTGCCGGGGCTGCCGGGCAAGCCTAGCGGTTTGCTCGGCCGGGTGCAGCCCTTGGGTAAGATCGGCCTCGCCGCCGGCCCGAGGGGTACAATCCCACCCCTGCCACCCGGGGGAGCCCATGTCCGACAAGCCGCGCATCCTGGTCCTGTTCGCCCACCTCGATCTGGGGCGGTCGCGTATCAACCGGGCCATGCTGGCGGCCATCGCCGACCTGGACGGCGTGCAGGTCCACGACCTGCTGGAGCTGTACCCGGACTTCTACATCGACCTGGCCGCGGAACGCCGCGCCCTGCTGGCGGCGGACCTGGTGGTCCTGCAACACCCGATCTACTGGTACAGCGCCCCGGCCATCCTCAAGCACTGGCAGGACCTGGTGCTGGCACGGGGCTTCGCCTACGGCCCAGGGGGCACAGCCCTGCACGGCAAGGCCATGCTCCAGGCGGTGAGCACCGGCGGCCCGGCCAGTTCCTACTGCCCCGGCGGTGGCCACGGGGCCCCCCTGGCGGAGTATCTGCGGCCCTTCGAGCAGATGGCCCGTTTGACCGGCATGCGCCCCCTGACCCCCTTGGTCATCCAGGGTGGACATACCTTGTCCGACGCCGAGATCGCCCGCCACGCCGCCCGCTACCGGGACCTGCTGGCCGGCTTCCGACCGCAAGCCGCGGTGACCGCGGTGGGGGACTGAACCCATGGACACCCACAACCTGCTGTTCACCGCCATCCTCTACCTGGGCGCGGCGGTCATCGCCGTACCATTGTTCCAGCGCCTGGGCCTGGGGGCCGTGCTCGGCTACCTGGTGGCGGGGGTGGCCATAGGGCCCTGGGGGCTGGGATTCATCCGCGACGTGGAGCTGATCCTCCATGTGTCGGAGTTCGGGGTGGTGCTGTTGCTGTTCCTCATCGGCCTGGAGCTCAACCCCCAGCGCCTCTGGGCCATGCGCCGCCCCATCCTGGGCCTGGGCGGGGCCCAGGTGGTCGGCACCGGCCTGGCCCTGACCGCCGCGGGCCTGGCCTTCGGGCTGGATTGGCGCGCCGCCCTGGTCACCGGCATGGGCCTGGCCATGTCCTCCACCGCCATGGCCCTGCAAGTCCTCAACGAACGCAACCTGCTGCCGACCCCGGGGGGCAACGCCGGGTTCTCGGTGCTGCTGTTCCAGGACATCGCCGTGATCCCCATGCTCGCGGCCCTGCCCCTGCTGGCCCCGCCC
>DYRB01000023.1:3496-14698 GCA_020718945.1 Lamprocystis purpurea
GCATGGCGGCGACTGGACCGCGACCCTGGCCCGGCTGGGGGTCATAGCCGCCATTGTGGTGGGCGGCCACTTCGTACTGCGCCCGGTGCTGCGGGTCATAGCCGCCACCGGGCTGCGGGAGATCTTCACCGCCTTCGCCCTGCTGCTGGTCATGGGGACCGCGGCCCTGATGCAGGCGGTGGATCTGTCCATGGCCCTGGGGGCCTTCCTGGCCGGGGTCCTGTTGGCGGACTCCGAGTATCGCCACGCCCTGGAATCGGACCTGGAGCCCTTCAAGGGGCTGCTGCTCGGGCTCTTCTTCATCGCCGTGGGCATGTCCATCGACTTCGGCCTGTTGCTCGACAGCCCCTTCCTGGTCCTGGCCCTGGTGGTCGGGCTGGTGACGGTCAAGGCCCTGGTCCTGTACGCCCTGGCGACCCTCTATCCCCTGCCCCCGGCCCAACGGCCCCTGTTTGCCCTGGTCCTGTCCCAGGGCGGGGAGTTCGCCTTCGTCCTGTTCAGTGCCGCCCTGGGGCTGCATTGCATAGCCCCGCAAGTCGGCGGGGTCCTGATCGGGGTGGTGGCCCTGTCCATGATGACCACGCCGGTCCTGCTCGGGGTCTACGAGGGCCTGATCGAACCGCGCCTGCGCCAGACCGCCCAGGCCGGGCCTATGGACGAGATTCAGGCCGAGGACCGGCCGGTGATAGTCGCCGGCTTCGGGCGGGTCGGCCAGATAGTCGCGCGCCTGCTCAACGCCAACGGCATCGAGACCACGGTCCTGGACCACGACCCGGAGCACATCGAGCACATCCGCCGCTTCGGCTTCAAGGTCTTCTACGGCGACGCCGGGCGCCTGGATCTGTTGCGCGCCGCCGGGGCCGAGCGGGCCCGGCTGCTGGTGCTGGCCATCGACGACCAGACCCAGGCCCTGAGGGTGGTCGATCTGGTGCGGGAGCACTTCCCGAACCTGACCGTCCTGGCCCGGGCCTGGGACCTGCGCAACCTGCTGGAACTGCGCGACCGGGGCCTGACCCAGGTGGAGCGGGAGTCCTTCGAGGGGGCCCTGCGCCTGGGGGAACTGGCCCTGCGTCGCCTGGGCCTGGGGGCCTGGGCCGCCAAGCAGGCGGCCCACCGCTTCCGCGCCCACGACCATGCCCTGGTGGAAGAGCTGCTGGCCCACTTCCAGGCCGACCTGGAGGTCCGCGCCGCCATCTCCGCCAGCGCCCGGGAGCGGCTGCGCGAGGAGATGCAGGCGGACGCGGCGGCCTATGCGGAGCCGCGGGACCGGGACTGGCATTGAACCCGGAAAAGACCATTCGGCCGCAAATTGCGCAAATTTCCGCAAATGGGTCCGTCAGTCAGGGACAGTCCGCAGGATCGCCGTAGGGTCAACCAGAGACCGACTCGAAGCCCTTATATATTTGCGTCCATTTGCGTTCATTTGCGACTCAACTGTCTTCCTTGGGTCGGACGCCCGGCGGGGCGGGTGAAGCCCCCGAAAAACCAATGCTCTAGCTCCTTCGCCCATGCGGTCGGCTTCTCGGTGGTGAAGGGCGCCCTGTGGCTCCAGTGCCCAGACAACAGCCAGGCCGAACTGGCCGACCCCAGGCAGTTCGCCGGTTACCGGGGCCCCGCGGAGGCCCCCAGCGCCCTACTGCTGGTCAACCATGGCCTGCACATGGAGATCCAGATCGACCGCAGCCACCCCATAGGCCGACTCAACCCCGCCGGGGTCAAGGACGTGCTGCTGGAGTCGGCCCTGACCGCTATCCAAGACTGCGAGGACTCGGTGGCCGCCGTGGATGCCGAAGACAAGGCCCAGGTCTACCGCAACTGGCTCGGTCTGATGCGCGGCGACCTGACCGCGAGCTTCGAGAAGGGCGGCAAGACCCTGGATCGCCGCCTGGAGCCGGACCGCGTCTACACCGCCCCGGACGGCGGCACCCTGACCCTGCCCGGGCGCAGCCTGCTGTTGGTGCGCAACGTCGGCCACCTGATGACCATTGACGGCTGGATCGACCAGGGGGTGGGCTGTTCCAAGGTCCCCGACATCACCGACCTGGGGCTGATGGAGGACCGCGCGACGCTCCGCATCGCCTCCCAGCTCCTGGCCAACTGACTGCACCACGGCGTGGTCACCCAGGGTCAGGTCCCGGAGGCCCTCAAGCACATGGCCCTGGTGGTGGATCGGCAGAACGCCGCCGGCCCGCTCTACCGGCCCATGGCCCCCGGCTATGACGGCATCGCCTTCCAGGCCGCCTGCGACCTGGTGTTCAAGGGGCGCGAGGTCCCTAGGTCGGGCTTAAGCCCGACCTACAGCCCTGCCGGGTCCACGATAGGCTGCGAGCAATGGGTCCCGGCGCAGCGGTAGGCCCGGGTCGCTGGACCGGCAGCCATACCGGCCAAGGCACCAGGCAACCGCGCCTCGCCCACCGGTATGGCCAGCACCAGGCGCCGCGGCCGGTAGCCCGCCTGAGACTTTGCTTGCCACGCCTTTAGAGCCTCGCCCTCCCCCCGAATGATCAATGTCTCCGGCGGTTCCAGGTACTCGTCCAGGGCGGCGAGCAATGAGGCGTGGGCATAAGGGATGCGGCGCAGGGACTCCCCGGCGAGCTTGAGCGTCCCCTCGGCGGCGGCCAGGTACTTGGGCTCCCCCAGCAAGTGCCCCAGGCGTTGCAGGGACAGGGCCGCGACGCCGTTGCCCGCGGGGGTGGACTCGTCCCCCAGGGGTTTTGGCCTGTGGATCAGGTCGGCCTGCCCGGCGGCGGTGAAGTAGAAGCCGCCCTGCTCCGGGTCGGCGAAGTCCCGCAGCAGGACCTCAGCCAGGGCAACCGCCCAGTCCAGGTCCTCCCGCCGCCAGCGGACCTGAAGCAACTCAAGCAGGGCATCGAGCAGGAAGGCATAGTCGTCCAGATAGGCGTCCAGGTGGGCCTGTCCGGCCCTGTAGGTGGCCAGGAGGCGCCCGGACCGCCACAGGGTCCGGTGGATGAAGCCCAGGGCCGACTCCGCGGAGGCCAGGTAATCGGGCCGCTCCAGGACCCGGGCGGCGCGGGCCATGCCCTTGATCATCAGGGCATTCCAGGCGGTCAGGACCTTGTCGTCCAGACCCGGACGGATGCGCGCCTCCCGCGCCGCGAAGAGCCTGGCCCGGGCGCTGGCCAGGCACTCGGCGGCCTGTGTCTCGGCCAGGCCCAGGTGCTCGGCGACCTCCGCCGGGGTGCGCCAGGTGTGCAGGTGCCAGGCCCCCTCGAAGTTGGCCGGGCGGTCCAGGCCGTAGGCGGCGGCGAAGGCATGGTAGTCCTCGGCGGTCAACAGGCCGCGGACCTCCTCCCGTTGCCAGGCGTAGAAGCGCCCCTCATGGCCCTCGCTATCGGCGTCCAGGGTGGACCAATAGCCGCCCTCCGGGGACTGCATCTCGCGGATCACCCAATCCGCGGTGGCCTGGGCCGCGTCCCGGAACAGGGGCTCGCCGGTGGCCGCCCAGGCGTCGCAGCACAGGGCCAGCAGGGGGCCGTTGTCGTAGAGCATCTTCTCGAAGTGGGGGATCATCCACTGGTCATCGACGCTGTAGCGGCAGAAGCCCCCGCCGAGCTGGTCGGTGAGCCCGCCACGGATCATGCCCCCCAGGGTGAAGGTGGCCATGTGCAGGGCCTGGGCGTCGGGCTGGCCGGCGGCGGCGGTGGCAGACCAATGCCGCAGCAGGAACTCCAGGTTGGTCGGGTGGGGGAACTTGGGGGCCCGACCAAAACCGCCGTGCTCGGCATCGAAGCTCCCGGCGAGCTGGCGCCGCGCCCCCTCCAACGGCGCGGCATCCGGGATCTCCCCTGGGCTCGGCTCCAGATCCGCCAGGGCCTGCATCAGGGCGACGTTCTGCTCCTCGATGGGCCCGCGCTGCTCCCGGTAGGCACGTTCCACCTGTTCCAGCAGGTGGGCGAAGCCCGGCAGGCCGTGGCGGGGCTGGGGCGGGAAGTAGGTCCCGGCGAAGAAGGGGCGAAGGTCATCGGGCATCAAGAAGACCGTCAGCGGCCAGCCACCGGCCCTCTGGGCCAGGAGCTGGTGGGCCGACTGGTAGACCTTGTCCAGGTCCGGGCGCTCCTCCCGGTCCACCTTGATGTTGACGAACAGCCGGTTCATCACCGCCGCGGTGGCCGGGTCCTCGAAGGACTCGTGGGCCATGACGTGGCACCAGTGGCAGGCGGAGTAGCCGATGGACAGCAGGATGGGCCTGTCGCTGGTCCGGGCCAGGGTCAGGGCCTCGTCGCACCAGGGCCACCAGTCCACCGGGTTGTGGGCGTGCTGGAGCAGGTAGGGGCTGGTGGTGCCGGCCAGACGGTTGGCTGGGTGATCGACCGGGCGATCCGGGTCTACGGCATGGGTCATGGTGGGGTCCTGGGGGCACGGGGTGGCGGTGGGCCTGGGAGCCAGATCATGGGGGCGGGGGCGTTGACACCCCAGGGGGCCGGGCCTAGCCTCCCAGCCATCGCCGGACAAGTCCAGAGGCCAAGACTGTGAACACCGAGTATGCCAAAGACGTCGTCGCCTGGTCCCGGGAGCAGGCCGCCCTGCTGCGTGCTGGCGACTTCGCCGCCCTTGACCTGGAGCACATCGCCGAGGAGATCGAAGACGTGGGCAAGAGCGAACAGCGCGAACTGGCCAGCCGCATGGCGGTGCTCCTGACCCATCTGCTCAAGTGGCAGTTCCAGCCCGAACGTCGGGGTACGAGTTGGGAGCGGACCATCAAGGAGCAGCGGCGCGCCATCGCGGCCCACCTCAACGAGACCCCGAGCCTGCGGGCATCCCTGACCAACCCCAACTGGCTCGAAGGGGTCTGGGCGGACGCCGTGACCAAGGCCATCGCCGAGACGGGGCTGGCGGCATTTCCCCAGGACTGCCCCTGGACCATGGCGCAGGCCCTGGCGGCGGAGTTCTACCCGGCCTGAACGCCCGCGCCTCGTGGGTGCGGCACCGAACCAGGACCATTGACGAGGCCAAACGGTGAAAGACAGCCTCTGGCTCCCACGCTCCAGCGTGGGAGAAGTTCGCGACGCTCTGGCGTCGCGTCGCGTCGTGCCCCGGGCCGCTGGAGCGGCCAAGACAACAGGTCCCACGCGGTGCCTGGGAACGAGAACACGACATCGCCCAGACCACGCCTACCGCGGCCCCTTGCCGCCTTGGGCCTCGTCGCCCCGGCGCGGCGGCTCAGACCCAGCCTGGGCCAGGATGCGGTCGAATTCCGCCAAGTCGGCCCGCCCAGCCCGTCCCCTGAAATACTCCTCTGTCCGCAGGGCCGCCGTCTTCTCCGCGACCGCCACATTGATGAACTGGTTGACGGTAGTGCCCTCTTCCGCGGCTATACGCCTCACCTCATCCAACAGGGACCTCTGAAGACGCAGGGCGTAGTTGCTGGTGGTGGTCATGTCAGTCTCCCGATGATGTCGCCCGGTCGCTCGACGCCAATCCCGAAGCGGGTTGCGGCGGGCAGGAAGTCGCGCCGATTAAAGGTCACGATGACCTCGGCGCCCCCATTGACGGCCGCCTCCAGGACCATTTCGTCGTTCGGGTCGCGCAATTGTGGCCGCCACAGGAAGTGGGGCCTGACCGGAACGACCAGGCTGGCCAAGCCGTCGAGCAGTCGCTCGGTCTCGGCAACGGTCAGGCCCGTGACAGCGAGGTGCTCGGGCCGCGTGAGCACCGCCTCGTACTCGACGAACATGCCGACGGTGGCAACCGCCTGGATGCGCCCGGCGCGCAGGGCCTGGAGCAACTGGCGCGAAGCCCCGCCGGGACTGCGCAAAGCGGCAACCAATACGTCCGTATCGAGGGTCAAGATCATATCGCCGATAATATCCTGCCTGGCCCGGGATGCAAGGGCTGAAGGGCGGACCAGGCTTGGCCCAGCGGCCCTTGATCGCTCAGTGCCGCAAACCGCGGCGATGCCGAGGCTGGATATTGCCCCGCTTCTGGGAACCGCCGCGCCTTGTGGCACATGCGTCGGCCCGCCCAAAGCGCGTTAGACGCTGCGACCCAAGCCCCGGATCTGTTAGGCTTCTCGGTCTTGCCCGCGACCCCCTCGCGGCCCCCTGCCCTCCGGGAGCCCCCCATGCACACCCCAGAACTCCGCCTGCTGAAGGACCAGGAACGGCGCCTGGTCGCCGGCCACGCCTGGATCTACAGCAACGAGGTCAACACCCAGGCCACGCCGCTGAAGGCCTTCAAGCCCGGCCAGGCGGTGCAGATCATCGGCCACAGCGGGCGCTGGCTGGGCCACGGCTACGTGAACCCCCATTCGCTGATCTGCGCCCGACTGGTGAGCCGCGATCAGGCCCAGCCCTTGAGCCCAAGCCTCTGGGTGCGGCGCATCCGCACCGCCCTGGAACTGCGCGAGCGGCTCTACCCGGCCCCCTTCTACCGCCTGATCTTCGGCGAGAGCGACGGCATGCCGGGACTGGTAGTGGACCGTTACGGCGACCTGCTGGCGGTACAGTTCGGCACCGCCGGGATGGAGCTGGCGCGGGCGGACATACTCGCCGCCCTGGAGCAGGTGCTGCGCCCCAAGGTCATCATCCTGCGCAACGACACCTCGGCCCGGGAACTGGAGGGGCTGCCCTCCGGGGTCGAGACGGTACTGGGTGAGGCCCCGGAGGCCCTGGAACTCACCGAGCATGGGGCCCGCTTCCTGGTCTCGCCCCTGACCGGCCAGAAGACCGGCTGGTTCTACGACCAGGCGGAGAACCGCGCCCGCCTGCCCCGCTTCGGGGCAACCCGGCGGGTGCTGGATGTGTGCTCCTACGTCGGGGCCTGGGGGGTACAGGCGGCGGTGCGCGGGGCCGAGCGGGTGGTCTGTGTGGACACCTCGGAGGCGGCCCTGGAGCGGGTGGCGGAGAACGCCGAGCGCAATGGGGTCTTCGAGCGCATGAGCGCCCTGCACGGGGATGCCTTCGATGCCCTGCGCCAGTTGCGCGAGCAAGGTGAGCGCTTCGACCTGGTGATCCTGGACCCGCCGGCCTTCATCAAGCGGCGCAAGGACGAGACCGAGGGGACCCAGGCCTATGGTCGGCTCAACCGCCTGGGTCTCGAGGTGCTGGAGCCCGGCGGCCTGTTGGTGACCTCGTCCTGTTCCTTCCACATGGCCCGGGACAGCTTCCTGCGTACCGTGCAGGGGGCCGCGCGCCGGGCCGGGCGCACCCTGCAACTCCTGGAGGCCGGCCAGCAGGGGCCGGACCACCCGGTCAGCCCGGCCATTCCGGAGACGGCCTATCTCAAGACCTTTACCTTCAGGGCACTGGGGGAGATGTAGACAGGCACCAACCCCATCGACCTGGGCCGGCCCCCGGGCCGATGCCCAGCCTGAGATCGACCCAGACGATCAGATGCGGACACAGACATGACCTTCGACAAGGGCCCGCTGTCCACCCTGGACTATCACCAGTCCATGCTCACCGATTCGGTTCGGGTAGCGGCCTATCGCGACGCCATTCACCAGACGGTCAGGCCGGGCGATGTGGTGTTGGATCTGGGGACCGGGACCGGTGTCCTGGCCGGATTCGCCTGCCAGGCCGGCGCGGCGCGGGTCTATGCCATCGAGTCGGGGCCCATCCTGGAAGTGGCCCGCCGCAACGCCGCGCAAAATGGCCTGCAAGACCGCATCCTGTTCCGGGAAGGGCTGTCTACCGAGGTCGAGTTGCCGGAGCCGGCGGACGTACTAATCACCGAGACCATCGGTAGCTTCGGGCTGGACGAGGGTCTGCTCGGTTACGCGATGGACGCCCGCAGGCGCCTGCTCCGGCCGGACGCCCGCATCTTGCCGGCCGCGGTGAGCCTCCACGCGGTGCCCGTCGAGGTCCCGAACCTATATGCCTCCATTGAGCAATGGGACAGTCCCGTCGCGGGTCTGGACTGCTCGCTCGGGAGGACCTTCGCCGTCAACAACCCCCATTGGGTGACCCTGGGTACCGACGCCTTCCTCAGCGAACCCCAACGGCTGTGCCGCCTGGCCCTGGCCCGGATCGACACCGACCGCTTGGACTCAAGGGTCCGCTTCACGGCAACCAGGCCCGGCACCCTGCACGGGGTCGGGGGCTGGTTCTCTGCCGAGTTGAGCCCCGGGGTCGGACTCACCAACGCCCCGCCACTGCGCACGCCGAACTGGCGCCACGCCTTTCTACCCATCGCCAGGCCCTGCGCCTTGGACGCGGGCGACCGCATAGACCTGCGGGTCCAGGTCCGTGGCAACGGGGCCTTCTGGCGCTGGGAGTTGGTTTGGACGCGGCCCCAGAACGGGACCGATCCTGAACGGGCCTTGGGACGTTTCGACCACACCACGCTCGCCGGGCAGATGCTCTCGGCTGAGGCATTGCGACGGCAGGCGGCGGACTACCGCCCCGACCTGAGCGACCTTGGCCGCACGGACCACCGCATCCTGGGACTGATGGACGGCAGCCGGACCCTGGAGTCCATCGCCGCGCTGGTATTCAAGGACCTGCCGGGGCGTTTCCGCGATCCGGAGCAGGCATTGGCACGGGTACGCAAGCTCGCCCTGCGCTACGGCTAAGGCCCCAGGCCCCCGGGTCAGGGCTGGATCTCGATGGGGGTGCCGTTGGTGGTGTAGCCCCAGATCTCCTCGATCTCGGCATTGGTCACGGCGATGCAGCCGGCGGTCCAATCCGCGCCGCGCAGGACGTCTTCCAGGTCCCGGGCACGCCCGCCCCGGCCCATGCCGTGGAGCATGACCTGCCCCCCCGGGGACACGCCGCGCTGGGCAGCGTCCATGCGGTCCTGGGCGTTGGGGTAGGAGATGTGCAGGGCCTTGTGGAAACGGCTGCCCGGGTTGCGGGTGTCGAGGTAGTAGAGCCCTTCGGGGGTGCGGTTGTCCCCCTGGCGCAGCTTGTGGCCCTTGGGGTTGACGCCCAGGGAGACCTTGTAGGTGCGGATTGGCTTGCCGTCCTTCAGGACATAGAGCTTGCGCTCCGACTTCTTGACCAGGATCTTGTCGGCATAGGGGCTTCCGGAACCCTTGCCCTTGTTGGCGTCCGCCGGGTCCTTCTGGGCGGTGGACGAGCAGCCGCCCGTCAGCCCGAGCGTCAGGACGACGGCCGCAATCAGACCCAGTTTTCCGAGAACTGCGAGACCCATGGCCCACCTCTTCGCTGCAAATATCTGCGGTCAGGTCGGGCATTCTAGCCGAAAAGGCCCCTCCAAGGCCAGCCCGAAGGGGGCCAAAGTCATCCCCTTTCCCGTGAAATATCAGATTCGATTCTGCAACCGCTCGCACGGAGCTTTAAGTCAGGACAGGTCCACGGCATAGGGTTTGAGGTCCGCCAATGGGATCAGCTCCAGGGCCCTCTCGTGGGTCGCACGCAGCACCACCCGGGGGGCGCGACCGGCCTCGTGGGCCTCGCGCCAGCGGGCCGCGCACAGGCACCAGCGGTCGCCGGGCAGCAAACCGGCGAAGCCGAACTCCGGGGCCGGGGTGGTCAGATCGTTGCCCTCGGCCTGGCTGAACTCCAGGAAATCGGCGCTGACCTGGACGCAGACGCTGTGGGAACCCGGGTCCTGGGGCCCGGTCTCGCAGGCCCCGGTGCGGGCGAAGCCGGTCAGGGGATCGAGGGAACAGGGGAGCAGGGGTTCCCCGAAGACATTGCGTGCCAGGCTCATGGGGGCCTCTCGTGGGTCGGGCGGCGGTCAGGGCGAGCGCCGGTCCCGGGGACTTATAGCAGGGACAGCGGCCCGCCGCAGCCCCGCCGGCACTCCCCGATGGAACCGATGCAGGCTCTGCGGCCGATACCGCCGCTCATTCAAACCCTGGGGAGTTGCCCCCCAACCGCGCCACCAGCTCACACATGGCCTTGGCCTTGACGGCGATCTCCGCCCACTCGGCGGCACAGTCGGAGTCCGCCACCAGGCCGCCGCCGGCCCAGAAGCGCAGCTCCCCCATGGCCTGGACCAGGGTGCGGATCAGAATGCTGCTGTCCAGGCCGCCGTCGAAGCCCAGGCAAATGGCGGAGCCGCAATAGGCCCCGCGCCGCTCCCCCTCCAGGGCGTCGATGATCTGCATGGCGCGGATCTTCGGGGCCCCGGTGATGGACCCGCCGGGGAAGCAGCAGCGCAGCAGGTCCAGGGCGTCCCGGCCCTGGGCCAGGCGCCCGGTGACGGTGCTGACGAGGTGATGGACGCCGGGATAGGTCTCCACCTGGAACAGCCCAGGGGCGGCGATGCTGCCCGGGACACAGGTGCGCCCCAGGTCGTTGCGCAGCAGGTCCACGATCATGAGGTTCTCCGCCCTGTCCTTGGGGCTGGCGGCCAGCTCGGCCGCCAGGCGCCGATCCTGGTCCGGGTCCTCCCCGCGGGGGCGGGTCCCCTTGATGGGACGGGTCTCCACCGCATCGCCCTTGAGGCGCAGGAAGCGCTCCGGGGAGGACGACAGGATGCGCCCCTCCGGGGTGTTGAGGTAGGCGGCAAAGGGGGCCGGGCTCAGGGCACGCAGGGCCACATAGGCGGCCCAGGGGTCCCCCGCCGCCGCCACGCTGTAGCGCCGGGCCAGGTTGACCTGGTAGCAGTCCCCGGCGCGGATCCAGGCATGGACCCGGGCGAAGCGCTCCGCATAGCCGGCCGCATCCAGGCTGGTCTTGAGCGGGCCGCTCAGGCTGAAGGGGCGGGGCCGATAGGGGATGGCCCCCAGGGCCAGGCGGCGCAGCAGATCGCCGGCCTGGGGCGAGGCCCCGTCGCGACCCACCAGCCAGGTGCGGCCCTCCCCGTGGTCCACCACCAGGGCCTGGTCGTAGATCCCCACCGCCAGTTCCGGCAGGCCCAGGGGGTCCGGCCCCGGGGCGGGCAGGCGCTCCAGGCGCCGGGCCAGGTCGTAGCCCAGGTAACCCAGGGCCCCGCCGGGGAAGGGCAGCCCAGCCGGCCAGTCGGCGGGCAGCCCCAGGCGCGGGCCCAGGGCCTCGCGCAGCAGGGCGAAGGGGTCCTGCCGGGAGACCCGGGCGGTACCGTCCCCGAGCACCTGAGTCAGCGGACCCCGGGTCACCAGGGTCCGGCTGGGGGCGGCGACCAGGATGTCGTAGCGCGCCAGCTCCGACCCTGGGCCAGGCCCAGGCCCCTCGCCCGCCGGGTCCAGGCCGCTGTCGAGCAGCATGGCCCAGGGCTGGTGGGCTATGGGGGCGAACAGGGCCAGGCTGTCCCGGCGATAGGGGAGCGGCTCGGCGCTGAGGCTGGGCATGG
>DYRB01000024.1:0-9366 GCA_020718945.1 Lamprocystis purpurea
GGAACGGCAGCGACGGCGATGGCCTGACTAAGCGAGAATCCCTGGTCGCCGGCCGGATTGGTGAAGCGCAGGCCCTCGTCCAGGTCAGTGAGGAGCGCCGAGATGGAAAAATCGGCTGTGCCCTCGGCCAGGGCCTCCAGGCTGAAGCTGGCCAGGATCAGATCGATGGGGCTGCCCGCGTTGGCGACCGCCAAGACGCTGGCGATACCGCCAACCTCGGCCCCGCCCGTCCCGGAGACGTCGGTGTAGGGGTCGGCAAGTGCCGGGGTGATGGTGATCCCGAGCAGCCCGAAGGCCGAGCCGGGGGCGATGTCGTAGTCGAATCCGAATCCGACCAGCTCATCACCCTGGGCGAGCCCGTCGAAGAGGTTGTTGGCGATGACGTTGACGCTGAAGGTCTCGCCGACCCGGATGTCGGCGTCGGAGACGCTGATGGAAACAGAGGCGCCTTGGGCGGACCCGGCGCAGAGGCCGCCGAGCAGGGCGACGGTGATGGACAGACGGCGAATGGGGGACACGGATGCGGACTCCTGGAGCTGAAGCTGTGGTCTTGAACGCTTAATCGGCTGGGTTGGCGGCGCCGCGACCCCTCGAATGGGGCGCGGCGATCTGGCCTCACTCACTCATCACTCGGCCACCCGCGACCCAGAGGTTCCACCAACTGCGGTAATCCACCAGGGTCACCCGGCCGTCGCCGTCGAGATCCGCATCCGCTCGATACTTGGCCTGCCCCGTCTGACTCCCCAGGGCCGCCATGAAGAGGGGGCGGTCCTGGTTCCAGGTCACCCTGCCGCTGCCGCTCAGGTCGCCACGCACGACAAGCTCCAGGCCAACCAGCACCGGGTCGTGGTCCGAGGTGCGGAACTCGTCCTCGGCGAACAGGTTCTCGTTGTTGAAGCTGATGTCGTAGTCGAGGGCATCGGGCTCATCGGTATTGATGTGCCACTCAGCCGCACCACGGACCTGACCCTGGAGGGAGGGGCTCGCCAGGGCATAGTCCAGATAGCCGAGCTGGGCATCGAAGAGGTAGGAGTAGGCATCGGCCCCGCCAAAGCTCGCCACCAGATTCTCGTAGCCTTGCAACTCCAGGAAGTCGATGGAATCTTCCTTCGCGTAGGAGTTCAGGTCACCGACCAGCAAGACGTCGGGGTCGGCGCTGCCGGTGGGGCCGGTGGCCAGCCAGGCGATCACGGCCTCGGCCGCGTCCAGTCGGCGCTGGCTCCAGTAGCCCTGGCCGTCGCCCTGGTCGCAGTTCAGGTCCACGGGACTGGCGCACTTGCCGCCCAGGGCCGAGGCGCCCTTGGACTTGAAGTGGTTGACGACCAGGGTGAACGCCGAGCCCGTGGCGATCTCCCGGAAGGTGGCGGCCAGCGGGGTGCGATTGGTGCTGTCGCCGTTGAAGACCGGGAGGGTGACGCCCGCGGGTACCCCGCCGGGCAGGCCGGCAAGGACCACGTCGTCCAGGATGGCGATATGGGTCCCGGGGGCGAGCTGCACCGAGTCCGTGCAGAAGATCATGCCGGGGGCTATGGCATCGCCGCCCACATAGACGCCGGGGGCCAGGGCCTCGTAGTCGGTGCAGTCGGTCACGTCATGGGCGTCGTTGTAGTCGTCCATGAGCTGAGCCAGCCGGGCGGCGGAGGTGACGCCGCCGTTGCCGAAGTCGTTCTCCAACTCGATGAGCCCATAGATGTCCGCGTCGAGCTTGAGCAGGGCCGGGACCAGCTTGGCCTCCTGGCGATCTCGCTCGTTGCGACCCTGGCTGTCGATCAGGCCCTGATTGGCCCCGCGACATTCCTGAAGCGCACCGGGCGGGCCGCACTTGGCGGTACCGTCGTCGAGTTGCTGGAAGTAGTTGAGCACGTTGTAGCTCGCCACCTTGAGTCGCCCACTCAGGGCGGGGGCGCTCGCAGGGCGCTCGTTGCCGGCGACGAAGTTGGGGGAGAGGGTTGGCTGGAGCCGATAAACCCCGAAGTCGTAGTGCATGGCACCGGCGATGCTGGCCACGGTATCGCCGCCGCGCAGGAGGTTCTCAGTGCCGGCCACGTTCAGCGGCAGGCCGCCCCGCCCAAAGAAGACCGGATAGAGGTTCTGGGCGCTCCTCCCGTCGTCGATCAGCAGGGTGATGCGCGCCAGGTCCGCCACATGGGCGGCATAGCCCGCGACATCGGGTGCGAAGTCGTGGGTGAACTGGTAGGGGCGCCCGCCCGCGGCGACGCGGATCTCGCCGAAACGGTCCAGGTTGAAGTACTCGGCCAGGGTCAGCGGCGCATCCGGCGCGCCCTCTAGGGACACCAGCATCCCCTCGACCGGCTCCAGATCGGTGGTCGGATCGCTCGCCAGGGGCAGGGTCACCAGCGCCGGGCTCGCCGTGCCTAAGAGCTCGGTGCAGACCTGGAGTTGAGTGACGGAACCCATCTGGGTCAGGGTGTTGCCGGTGGTGTCGGAACTACGTTTGAACTCCGCAACGCTACCGGTCACCCGCACCACCTGACCAGTCGACACGGCCGCCGTGTTGGCCGGGTCATAGACGAAAAGCCCCTCGGAGGTCGCCGGGTCGCCGTCGACCTGGGTGTCCTCCTCCTGGATGAAGAAACCCGAGAGCCCGTTGCCGTCCGTGGGCTGGAAGTCGGCCACCACCACCGCCTCGACGGTGTGGGTTTGGCCGTTCAGGGGGCTCGTGATGCCGCTGCCCTGAATGGCGGAGATCAAGGTCTCGCCACCGGTGCCGCAGCCGGCCAGGGCGGCCTCGGTGCCGAAGCCGAAGCTGTAGTCGGCGGCCATCTGGTCCGGCGGGTTGTCCTGGTCTGTGACCAGGGAAGCGGTGACCGTGACGGCGCAACTCGCACCGAAGGGCAGGTCCGCGGTCGGGGTCAGGGTGTAGGCGGTGTCGTTGGAGGTCGATACGGCGAAACCCTTGGCAAGGCCGCCGCAACTCAGGGCGAAGGCCCCGCTGCCGAGGGTCACCGGCTCGCTGAAGCTAACCAGGATGGCGTTGTCCACCGCCACATCCACGGCGCCGTTGGCCGGGCTGGTGCCGGCGACCATCGGGGCCGTGTCGCCGCCGCCGCTGGTGCCCCCCAGCACCTCGGCGAAGGTGCTGGCGACCTTGAGGTTGTCGATGACCTGGCTGCTGTTGCCCGTGGATTGGCGCAGCGCGTAGGCCTGGCTTGCGACCGATGCGGTGCCCGTATTCGTGATCGACGTGCTTGCCACCTCGGTCGGATCCACCCAGAGGCGGGCCTCGCCCGTGCTGTAGCTGTAGGAATGGACGATACGGTAGGTACTGCCAAGGGCCAGGGTCTCGCCCCAAGTGGCGCCCGCGCTGCTGCCCGAGGCGGACAGGCCCATCTTGAAGCCGGTGGTGCCGTTAGGGGTCACGAAGACCCGGCTGGCAAAGCCCGTTACGTTGTTCTTGAAGTGCGCGAAATAGGTGCTCGTCACGGGGGTCGTGCCCGTGACGGTCAGGTCGAAGGCCGCGTAGAGGGTCTCGCCCGCCGCCTGGATGTGCCCGAGCGCCGAATTCACATCCTGGCCGGATCCGGCGGACTGTTGCAGCGTGACGGCCCCGCTCGACACCTGGATGGGCTTCTCGGTAGCCAACCCGCTGTGAATGGCCCAGACCCCGCCTGGACCCGGTATGGGCGTCCTAAAGGGCACCGTATCGGTCAGATTCCCGTCGGGATGCTGGAAGCTTTCGTCGATATAGAGGGCGGCCTGTGCCGCCCCCGCGAGGGCGAGGCCAGCGCCCAGGAGTACCGCGGCCGAGAGAATGCGTGCGATCTGCATGGTGGAGCCTGCCCTGGAGATGCCCCGCCGCGCCGTGGCGGACCGTCCCCGCTGAGTGTGCCAAGGCCGCCCGCCTAACCTGGTCGACCGCGCGGGGACCTTACCGGCCTTCCATGTCTGGGCCTTGACTCGCAGGTGAAGGTTCGATGACGCGGCCCTGCGCCGCGCCCGGTCCGGCCGGACGTCGCCCAAGGGCCAACCGTGCGTACGCGAGGTGAGCCACGAATGCGGCGGGGGATCGGGAAAAGAACGGGGAACTAGGAGGGGAACGGGATCAAGGAGGCAAACACGGTCAGGTCTTGCCCGGTGCCGCCGGATTCCATCACAGGTCCTCCCGACCGCGACCGGACAGGCCGCCGCTGCCGTGGGCTTCAGATAGTCCTGGGGTGAATGAGGCGCGCGGTACCCCGGGTCCGAAAACGTGACCGCCGGGGCGCTGGTTGGGCATTAGGTCCAACCAGCGCCCCGGCGGGGTAGCGTCCGATGCTGCAAGCGGTCCCTGGGTCAGGGCGCCGGCTGCGCCTCGTAGATCGCGATGGTCTGGCTGACCTCGTTGGCGGTGACGACCAAGGGCTTGCCGTTCGGGCTCTGGGCGGCGGAGATGAACACCATGCCCTCGACTGAGATGTCGCCGTTCGGCGCACCAGGCGTATAGGACACGAAGCGCGGCAGGTGCGGATTGGTCGCGTCGTAGACCATCACGCCGCCACCGGCGCGCTCCAGGCCGATGAAGGCGTACCAGCGCCCGTCGATCTCACCGACGATCACGGCCTCCGCCTCGGCGCCCTTGTCGTCGGAGCGCTGGTCGACCTTGCCGGCGACCCCGTCATTGGCGTTGAACAGCGTCGGCGTCTGTTGCGCGGTGACCCGCGCGAAGTCGTCGTTGCTGTCGGCCAGCGTGCCGTTGTCGATGTCGCGGATCGTGAACGAGCGAGCGCCGTAGGTGAAGAGCCGTTCGAAGGCACCGCCGCTCCCGGTGTTGCCATCAATGGTCGAGATGTTAAGCCGACCGAGGTTGGCGTTCTGCTTCAAGCTCGTGGCATCGGGGAACATAGCGGAGTCGAGCACGATGGAGATGTGCCCGATGCGCTGGTCCTCGGTGCGCGCATCGCCCTCGTTGGCGGTCAGCACGAAGGTTCGGCCAAGACCTGGGTCGTAGCCTCCGATGCCGTCCGGCATGTAGAGCCCGCGCACCGGCCAGGGCCCGATCTTGATCGCCGGACCAGGGCCCGGGCCATCCTTGTCGCTGGCATCGAGGGCGTTCTCCAACCGGCTGTGGTCTTTGGTGCCGAGCGGGATCAGGTTCGGCTCGATCACATAGGTCGTGCCGCTGAGGTTGACCACCGCCAGCGTATTGGCCTCCTGCATCCCCACCCAGGCCTTGCTGTCGTCGGCGGCGACGGTGATGTACTCGGGCTCGAAGTCGTTGGCGGCTGCGACACCGGGGAAGATGCGCACCCCATCGAGCCGCAGATCGGCCTCCTGGCCGTTGAACTGCTGGAAGTCGAGTTGGTGCGCTATGGCACCCGCCACCCGATCAGCCGGCGTGCCGGTCGCCGGCACGTCGATGACGGTCACGGAGCCCTCGGGATCGGTTGCGCCGGGCTCGCCCTCATTGGCGGCGAGGACGCGCTCGCCGGCGTGGTCCCAGGTCACCATGTCCGGCAGCGCGCCGGCCGGCTTTGCGCCGAGGAACCCGCCATCGACGTCGTAGAACGCGACGTAGCCCGGCGCGGTCTTCGGATTGGCGACCACGGCCGCGGCGAGCAGCCCATTCTTGTACGACACGCTGCTGACATCGCCGCCGACGAAGCCCGGCACCACTCCGGCCACATCGGCCTTCGGATCGAAGGAGTCGAGCACCGTCGGCGCCGTCGGGTTGTTGAAGTCCAGGATGTAGACCTGGTTGCCAGTTCCGGCACCGGCGACGAACAGTCGTTGCGTAGTCGGATCGTAGCTGACGATCTCGGCCCCGCCGAGCGCCAAGCCGCCGATCTTGACCAGGTTCAGAGCACCGGGGGGCAGGGCGAGCACCGTGTCGGTCTTGCCGGCGACGGCGAGGTCCTGAATACGCCGGTCCTCGAGCTGCGCGGTCTCGGGCAGGTCGAAAGGCACCTCGGCGAAGAAGGTGCCCAGGTACTCGGCGAGCGCGTCCTGCTCGCTGCCATCCGGCGCGAAGACGAACTGACCGGTGAGCGGGGCGCCCGGCTGCACGAGGTCCACGCGGTCGGTCTGCGGGAACGGGTAGTCGTCGCCGCCAAGGCCGTTGCCATCCGGGTCGTTGACCAGGAAGTTGAGCGTCACGGTGCGGAAGGTGCGGGCGGGGTCGCCGACCAGTGCGCCGTCCTGAACCACTGTATCGACGACCGCGCCGCTGTCATCGACGACGGCCAGCGAGCGCACCCGGCTGCCGGCGGACAGGCTGCGATCCCAACTGAAGCGGATGCCGGCGACCTGTGGGAACCGGCCCTGGGTGTTGGTGCCGTCCGACCGGCCGACGCCGTGTTCGATGATCGCCTGCAACTCGGCAGCGGTCAGCGTCACCAGCGTCAACCCGTTGTTGAAGGCCAGCGCGGACTGCGCGTCGAGCTGGCTGACGTTGCCGTCCGGGGGCGGCACGCGCTGTGCGTCTGCGGGGTCGGTGGAGCCGGGCGGGAAGACGATGCTGCCGACCGAGGCACGGATGCCGCCGCCGTTCTTGATCGAGACCTGCACGGTATGGTCAGTCTGGCGCGCGGTCCACAGGTTGGCGTCGGCGGTCAGGTTGCCGAGGTTCGACTCCTGGCGGCGGACGGTCGTCGTGGCACCGTCGAGAAACACCGCGGTCTTGCCGACCACGTTGGCGCGAAGCTCGGAGACAACGGTCGTCAGGATCTCGGCGATGTCGGTCAGGTCCGGGTCGGCGTCGGCGCGGGTCACGCCGACATCCGCAAGGCGCGCGTCGTGGGTCGCCCAGGCGCCGTTGACCGACGGGTCCAGGCTCGCCGGGTCGATCAGGCCGCGCACGTCGAAGCGCGCGGCGAGCCGGCCCAGGTACTTGTAGTCGGCGTCGGTGTTGACGATCAGCACCGGGTTGCCATCGGCGCCGGTGCGCTCCAGGGGGTAGGTCCGGCCCTGGTCGGTGTCGCCGGGGAACAGCACGTCGTCGCTGTCGAGCAGCCGGCTGTTCGAGCCGCCGGCGACGATGATATCGACACCGCGCAGCCGTTGGGCCAGATCGAGTTCGACCGCTATCTGCTGCATGTGCGCGAGCACTATGACCTTGTTGACGCCGGTCGCGCGCAGCGCATCGACGCCGGCCTGGATCTCCGCCGCCAGCGCGTCGAGGTCGTCCGGGTTGGCCGGGAAGATGCCGATATTGCGCGGGCTGGAGATGCGCCCGAGCGTCGGCGTGGTGGCCCCGACGATGCCGATGGTCTGGCCGGCGACATCGATGGTCGCCCAGCCGGCGAGCTGGCCGGGGATGGCGGCGGCCGGCTGACCGTCACCAACCACCAGCGGGGCGGTCGCGACGTCGGCGTTGAAGTCGAGATTCGTGCTCAGATACGGGAAGGCCGCGCCGGGCCAGGAGGCGCTGCCGACGGTCTGCGGCATGAGCAAGGATGCGAAGACCGCCGGGCCCTGATCCATCTCGTGGTTGCCGAGGGTGGATGCCTGAAAGCCCATCGCGTTCAGCATCGCGACATCGCCGCGACCGACCGCCGGGATGCCGAGCAGCGAGGCCAGCCGCGGGTCAGCGGCGGCGCTGTAGCGCGGACCTGGGATCCAGTTGTCGCCGGAGGACAGCGTCAGGCTGTTGGCGCCGAAGGTCGGGTCGGCGCGGAAGTGATCGAGCAGGGCCGAGAAGCCGAGCGCGTTGTCCAGCGCCGCCAGCGCGGAGGTGCTGTCGATGTCGGCCACATGCAGCAGTTGCAGCGGGAACGGCGTGTCCTCGACCTCCATCGCGAGCGTCAGGGTCGGCTTGGTGCGCCCGACGCGTTGGAGGTCCACGCGCACCGTGCCGGCGACGGCGCCGGCCGGCAGGCCGCGCCCGGGCGCCGGCAGGTTGAAGTAGGGCTTGCCGCCGGCGGTAGTGCCGTGGGCGTTTGCGACCATCAAGCTGCTGCTGGCCACCACCAGTCGCAGCGGGGCGCTGAGCGCCTCGGCGTCGGTGTTGCTGACGCGGACCAAGGTGAAGAAGCGATTGGTGCGCGGATCGAACTGAAAGGCGCCGGGCTGCGCCGCGACGCTGACGCCGGCGGCCGGTGCCGCGGTCCAGGCTGCGAGCGCCGGCGCGGCGGGCAGGGCGGAGAGACCGGCGGCCAGCAGCGCGAGGACGAGGGCGCGACGGCGCAGCGGGGTTACGGGCAGGGCCTGCGGGTGCGCGGCGGGATTCGTTTGCGTGGCGAGCATGTCGGCGACTCCTCAGCAGGCGGTCCGCGCGGGGCGGGGGGTTTGGGCACGACGGTGGGCGACGAGCCCCAGTCCGGTCAGCAACAGCAGCGCCGTGGCCGGCACGGGCACCTGCTCGATCACGAGCCCGCCGATGCTCAGGCTGTCGGCGGCGCCGTCGAAGTCGGTGAGACCGAAGGTGAGTTGCGCCTCGCGACCGGCAAAGGCGGTGATGTCGAGCCGCCCGGTGCCGGGCAGCAGTTGCACGGTCAGGGCGCCGTCGGTGGTGCTCAAGAACGCGGTCGCGATGTCGGTGGGGTTAGACAGGTTGATGCCAAGCACATAGTCCAGCGCCAGCCCGCTCGCCCCGCTGATGATGCTGTCCACGTCGAAGACCTGCGTCAGCAGCACGTCATAGACCAGATCGGTCGCGAAGCTGGTGGTCAGCGTCGCGGTACCGCTGACGACGCCGTAGTTGTTCGGCAGCGACGCAAAGGGCATCTGGCCGGCACCGGAACCGACCGCGGTGGTGGTCTCGGTGGCGCAAGAAGCATCGTCGCAGGCGATGACCTGCCCGGACCAGCCATTGAAGCCGGCGCCGAAGTCGCCGTTGACCAGCGGGCTTGCGCCGGCGTTGCCGACGAAGGCGCCCAGGGCCAGGAGCCCGACGGCGGGGAGCAGTCGGCGGGCGACCGGCGGGCGGAGACCAAACGGCTGAGGTTGGCCGGCGCGACGCCGGTCGGGGGTCTGGGCGTCGAGGGACATGCGCTGGGCTCTCCGGTGCGGGGGGAATGAGGACAGACCCGTGCAAGACGGCGGGGCTGGTCGGTTTGGGCGGGCATTGAACCGACCGGCGGTTACCGCGTCATGTCCGGCGGATGATCATTCGATGACGGCGGGCGGCCACCGCGAGCGGGCGACCCCCTCAAGTGGGATGGACAAAGCGAAGCGTGCCCATCGGACTTCCGTCTTGGTCCATGGCACGGCAGGGGGAAGGACTGGCCACGGAGACGATGGGGCAGGATCGGGGCGGATGCAAGGGAGATCAGGGGGCATTCCCTCGATCACTCCTCGATACCCGGGGTCAGCATCTGCAACTCAGGGCCAGGGCGACGAAACCTGGTCCAGACTGCGGTTTCTCAGGGGAACCTGACGACAGGCTGAAACGGGACAAAGGGAAACCGCTAAACCCTGGCCTGTCCCTGA
>DYRB01000024.1:9466-14698 GCA_020718945.1 Lamprocystis purpurea
TACACTCCTGATTACACTCCTGATTACACTCGGGGCTGGAAGCCCTGACTACGCAACCGCGCGAGTTGCTGGTCGGGATTATGATCAAGGCCGCCAGACCTTCTGGGGCCTTGGCTCGGCCGGGCGCTTGGCTCACCCCCGGCCCCCGACCCTGGATGCACCCGGTTGGCCCTGGGCGGGGCTTCCGGGGGATGCGATGCGGCCGAATGCGGCGACGGTCGAGCGGACGCCCGGTCCTATCGCTGCCAGGACCGGGCTTAGGCCCTGCCATTCGGCCAGATCGAATCCGGCCACATGGAGCCGGGCGGCCCACCGGGCCAGCGTGACGGCGGTCGCGGCGGCGTGCTCGGCGGGCATGGGGGCGCCGAGGGCGGCCTGGTAGCCGGCCAGGATGACCGACTCGGGCAGGCCCCAGCGCTGCAGCGCAGTGGCTACCACCAGGGCCAGGTAGGTCTGCTCCTCCGCAAGGGTCGCCTCGGCCTGGGTGCGGTCCTGGTCCAGGGACCTGGGCAGCTCGCCGAACTGCATCCGGGCGAACAGGGCCTGCACCGCCTCCCCCAGGGCCGGGCTGTTGCCCAGGTGCCAGAAGTTGAACACCAGGGTGCGCCTGGGCTTGGCCGTCACCGTCACCGAGTGGAAGGAGCCCGGGTGCAGGGCAAAGCCGAAGGCGCTGTTGAACCGCGGCGGCTGGCTGGCCAGGACCCGGCTGCCGGCCTCGTCGTCATGCACCTGCAGGACCCCGCCGTCCCCTGGCTGCCAGTGCCGGTTGAGCTGCACCACCAGGCGGGCGCTCTCGTAGCCCACCAGGGGCCGGTCGCTGTGGACCCCGATGCGCTGCCCCGGGGCCATGGTCTGGGCGGTGACCGCCACCTGTTGCGTGAGCGGCAGCCCGGTCAGGGCCCCCATGCGCCCGGCCAGGGCGGTGAGAAAGGGCGGATCCAGCCGCTCGGTCAGGTCGCAGTTGCGCACCTCGTAGAAGGAGCCGCCGTGCTCCCGCCAGGGCAGGTCCTGGTCGAAGAGCCCCTCCAGGCGGTCGCAGACCTCGGGCGAAAAGGCCGGCTCCACCGTGAAGCAGGGGTAGGGGTGTGCGCGGTGGACGGGGTCGGCGAGCATGGTGCCCCTCCGGGGGATCGGCGGCCTGATCGAGCGCATCAGGGGGCGCTTGACGCCAAGAAAAGCAGTTGAGCCGCAAATGAACGCAAATAGACGCAAATAAACAAGGACTTCGTGTCGGTCTCTGGCTCACCCTGCGGGTGACCTGCGGACTCTGCCTGACTGACTGACCCATGTGCGTCAATTTGCGTAATTTGCGGCCGAATTGCTGTTTCTAGGTTGGCTGGCCCGAGGTCCTTGCTTGCAGGGCTTGGAACTCGGCGACGAATTCCCCCAGCCGCCCGGCGGCGATGGCCGAGCGCAGCCCCTGCATCAGTTCCTGGTAATAGAACAGGTTGTGGATGGTGTTGAGGCGGGCGCCAAGGATCTCGTTACAGCGGTCCAGGTGGCGCAGGTAGGCGCGGCTGTAGTTGCGGCACGTATAGCAGCCGCAGTCCGGATCGAGCGGCGCCTCGTCGGCCTGATGGCGGGCGTTGCGGATGCGCACCACCCCGTGGCGAGTGAACAGATGCCCGTTGCGGGCGTTACGGGTGGGCATGACGCAGTCGAACATGTCCACCCCGCGACAGACCGCCGCGACTATGTCCTGGGGTGTGCCCACGCCCATCAGGTAGCGCGGCCGGTCCACCGGCAGGTGCCCGGACAGGTAGTCCAGGACCCGCAGCCGGTCCTCCGGTGGCTCCCCCACCGAGAGCCCGCCGATGGCGTAGCCGTCGAAGCCGATGTCGGTCAGCCCGTCCAGGGAGCGCCCCCGCAACGCCTCGTACATGCCCCCCTGGACTATGCCGAACAGGGCCGCCGGGTTGTCCCCATGGGCGGTGCGGCTGCGTGCCGCCCAGCGCAGCGACAGCTCCATGGAGGCCCGGGCCTGGTCCTCGCTCGCCGGGTAGGGGGTGCACTCGTCGAAGATCATGACGATGTCTGAGCCCAGGGCCCGCTGCACCGCCATGGACTCCTCGGGCCCCAGAAAGACCGGGCTGCCGTCGATGGGGGAGCGGAACTTGACCCCGGCCTCGGTGATGCGGCGCATGGCCCCCAGGCTGAAGACCTGGAAGCCCCCGGAGTCGGTCAGGATGGGCCGCGACCAATGCATGAAGCGGTGTAGCCCGCCCAGGGCCGCGATGGTCGCGGCCCCAGGGCGCAGCATGAGATGGAAGGTGTTGCCCAGCACGATCTGGGCCCCCAGGCCCTCCAGTTCCTCCGGGGTCATGGCCTTGACGGTGCCGTAGGTCCCCACGGGCATGAAGGCGGGGGTCTCCACAGCGCCGCGCTCAAAGTCGAGCCGCCCGCGCCGCGCCGCCCCGTCCGTGGCCAGCAGGTCAAAGCGCATCGCCGGTCCCCGCCAGCCAGAGGCAGAAGGCGTCCAGGTCCGTGACCTCCAGATCCGGCGGGACCAGGTGGGCTGGCCAGACCCGTCCGAAGCGGTTCACCCACACCGCCCGCAGCCCCAGGGCCTGGGCCGGACTCACGTCCAGGGCCGGGTCGTCCCCCAGGTGCAGGGCCGGGTCGTCCCCCAGGTGCAGGGCCTCCGCTGGGGCGACCCCGGCCAGTTCCAGGGCCCGGTGGAACATGGCCGGGTCCGGCTTGGCCGCGCCCACGGCACCGGCGGTCAGGCTGTGGTGGAAGAGCCCCCTGAGTGGCGCGCGGTCCAGATCCGAGTTGCCCCCCAGGGATGGGGGGCATGCCGGAGGCGCCGGGAGCGCCCCCGGCAGGCCGTTGGTCACCGAAACCAGGCAGTAACGCTCGGCCAGGGCGCCCAGGGCCGCGGCCACCTCCGGGTAGGGCTCGACCCGGTTGCGCGTCTCCAGGAACAGGGCCATGCCCTCATCGGCCAGGTCCTCCCGGTGGCCGAACTCGGCGAGCAGCAGGCGCAGGGACTCCCGGCGCAGGGCGGTCACGTCGTGGGCCAGGTCCGGGCGCTCGCCCATGAGGCCGAGGCGATGGGCCCGCAGGCCGGTCGGGCCCTGGGTCTGGGCCAGGTTCGGGGCCACGGCGCCGAGCCAGGCCAACAGCCGCGCCTCGGCCAGGCGGATGGGCGGGTCGCAGGGCCAGAGGGTGTCGTCCAGGTCTATGGTCAGGAGCTTGAGGGGGGGCATGGCAGGGCCGCTGGGGCCTGGGGGGCAACGGGGGGCAATGGGTGCCATTGTGCCCGCCCCGGCGAGGGAACTGAACCCCTGGGGTCTGGGGTCGGCGTTGGTCCTTTCCCCACCGGCGGCAGGATGCCGCCGATCCCAGTGGCCGGCCAGAGGCCGGCGCTCCCAAGCCTCGGCGCTGCTGGGACCGCCGCGCCTCGCGAGGCCCGCAGGAGGCGTTTCGGGCCCTCGGTTGGCAGCGATCCGTCTGAGGCGATCAGGCAGCGGGGCCAGAGAGACAACACCAGCCCGGCCCCATGCGCGCTTCGGGCCCGGGCCCAACCCTGGAAAAAAAGGCTTTACGCCAAGCCCATTTAGCCTATACTCCGCCGCCATGCTCAGGCGCCACCCGGTCGGCGCCCCGTCTCGCGGTCGAATCCCTTCCCCAGGCTCACCCCGATACAGCCCCCTTTCGCACCCCGCCTAGACCGGCCCAGACACCCTGGGTAGGCCCCCAGGAGCTTTCATGTCTTTCGATTCCCTCGGCCTCAGGGCCGAACTGCTGCGGGCGGTTGCCGCGCAGGGCTATACCGTACCAACCCCCATTCAGCTCAAGGCCATCCCCGAGATCCTCGCCGGCCACGACATCCTCGCCGGGGCCCAGACCGGCACCGGCAAGACCGCCGCCTTCACCCTGCCCATGCTGCAAATGCTGCATGCGCGCCCGTCCCAGGGCCGCCACCCGCGCGCCCTGGTCCTGACCCCGACCCGCGAACTCGCCGCCCAGGTGGAAGAGAGCGTGCGGACCTATGGCCAGTACCTGCCCCTGCGCAGCGCGGTGATCTTCGGCGGCGTGGGCATGCAGCCCCAGGTGGACCGGCTGCGGCGCGGCGTCGATCTGGTGGTCGCCACCCCGGGTCGGCTGCTGGACCACGTCGGCCAGCGCACCCTGGACCTGGGCCACATCGAGATCCTGGTCCTGGACGAGGCCGACCGCATGCTCGACATGGGCTTTATCCATGACATCAAGCGCGTCCTGGCCCTGCTGCCCAAGCGCCGCCAGAACCTGTTGTTCTCGGCCACCTATTCCGAAGACATCAAACGCCTGGCCGATGGTCTGCTCAACGAACCCAAGCTGATCGAGGTCGCCCGCCGCAGTGCCGCCGCCGAACTGGTCAGCCAGGTGGCCCACCCGGTGGAGCAGGGGCGCAAGCGCGAGCTGCTGGCCCACCTGATCCAGGAGGGCGGCTGGGACCAGGTCCTGGTCTTCACCCGCACCAAGCACGGGGCCAACCGGCTGTCCGAGCAACTGGAACGGGACGGCATCACCTCGGCGGCCATCCACGGCAACAAGAGCCAGGGGGCCCGTACCCGGGCGCTGAGCGACTTCAAGGCCGGCTCGGTGCGCGCCCTGGTGGCCACCGACATCGCCGCCCGCGGCCTGGACATCGACCGCCTGCCCCATGTGGTCAACTTCGAGTTGCCCAACGTGGCCGAGGACTATGTCCACCGCATCGGGCGCACCGGCCGGGCCGGCTCCGAGGGCCGTGCCCTGTCCCTGGTGAGCGCCGAAGAGCACGGGCTCTTGCTCGACATACAGCGGCTGCTGCGCCGGGACATCCCTATGGAGCCCATCCCCGGCTTCGAGCCGCGCCCGGGCCAGGTCGCCGCACCCGCCGAGCCCGACCGCCGCCGCGGTCCGCCGCCGCAGCGCCGCTCAGGCCCGCCGCGCGGCCGCGCCGGGGCCCCAGAGGGGCACCGCACCGGGGGTCGCGGGCGTTGAGCCCGAGCCCTAGGCGCCCCCAAGATCACCGGCCCCCACCCGGGGGCCATCGACTGTCGTATGAGTTGTGCACTGATCAGACGACCGTTTTCCTCTCAACAATGCACACTATGGAAACTGCTGATCAATGAACATCTATGTAGGCAACCTGGCGTACGGCGTCACCGAGGACGAGCTGCGTGACGCATTCTCGGCGTATGGCGACATCTCCAGCGTCAACCTGATCACCGACAAGTTCTCCGGTGAGTCCAAGGGCTTCGGCTT
>DYRB01000401.1:0-1447 GCA_020718945.1 Lamprocystis purpurea
CCGGTTCGGCAGCCCGGTGAGGGCGTCGTGGTGGGCCAGGTGGACCATGTCGTCCTCGGCCAGGCGCATGGCCCGGCGCAGCCGCGCCATGAGGAACTGGGCCAGGACCAGGGCGAGCAGCCCGGCCCCCAACACCACGCCAATGAAGCCGAGCATGCGCGCCCGCAGGGGCTGCATGTCCGCCTCCAGGCGGATCTCGGCGATGGCGGTGTCCTCCAGGGTGAGCAGGGTCTGGTACTCGATGCGCTCCAGCCCCAGCCAAGGGGCCCAGAAGGGCGGCGTCTCGCCGGCCCCGGCCTTGCGGTAGCCGGCGAAGGTCTGACCGTCCAGCAGGCGGATCTCCGCCGCAAAGATCTCAGGGGCATAGCGAAAGGCGGCCAGGTTGTCCCGGGCCGAGGCGGCGTCCTGGAAGGCCACCGCGGCGGCGCTGTTGGCAGCCACCAGGCTGGCCTGAGTGGCCAGGCGGTGCTGAAAGTCCTCACGCAACTCGCCGGTCTCGCTGGAGATCAGCAGCAGGGTGGCGATACCCAGGGCCAGCCCGGTGGACAGCCAGTTGAGCCGATCCCAGCGCCGGCCGTGCTCGGCCTTGTCACGGTCGCCCGTCATCGCATCACGGTGCGGGCCAGGCGCAGCAGCTTGGCGTCCAGGCGCAGGCCGACCCGTTGAGCAGCGGGCAGGTCCACGTCGAAGTAGACCCGCTCGCCCGCCACACCGATGGTGACTATGGCCGTCCCGGCGGCGGCCCCCCCATTGGCCACCGACAGGACCGGCTGGCCGGCGACCTGGGCCAGGGCGCGCTCACGGGCCGCCTCGCTCATCTTGCCCAGATAGAGCATCCGGCAGCCGCCCAGGTCCTGGGCGGCGCGCTTGCGCTGGATTTGCAGGGTCACGCCTTTGACGGTCTTGCCGCTGAGTTTTCCCAGGGCCTCGGCCATGTTGTCGTCATCGGTCAGGACACAGAGGGTGAAGGCCTTGTCGCGAGGTGCCCCGCTCGGCCAGTCGGCGAACAGGGACAGGTGGTAGACCACCGCGGCCTTGACCTCGTTTTCGTCCAGGGGCGCAACCGCCAGCGCTGGGGTTGCGACGGCGAGCAGACAGCAGACGAGGCGTAGGCCAAAGGCAGGCATCAGAAATGCCAGAGGGCCCGGAGTTGCACGCTGCGCCCGTCCTGGGGGATCAGGGATTGCTCGTGCTGGACCCCGCCCGGGTCGTCATAGGCCTGGTCGAGCAGATTGGCGACCCGCAGGGAGAACTCGATGCCGCCGGCCAGGCGTGGGGCTATGAGATTCAGGCCCACCAGGGCGTAGGCATCGGCCTCATTGCCCTGGGTGGTCAGGCGGGCCCCGATGTAGTAGCCCTCGAAGCCCAGGCGCCAACGCTCCAGCGGCACAGTGCCGGTAACCTTGAGGGTGAGGGTGGGCGACAGGCTCACATCGTTACCCTGGCT
>DYRB01000401.1:1547-3211 GCA_020718945.1 Lamprocystis purpurea
TGCCGGTAACCTTGAGGGTGAGGGTGGGCGACAGGCTCACATCGTTACCCTGGCTATCCTCAGGCTGCTGATAATGGGCGCTGACCCGCAGATGCGCCCCGGTATCCCAGCGTCGCTCGGCCTGCACGGAACCCCCGGTCACGGTGATGCGGTCCTGATTGACGTAGACATCCAGGCCGTCGTCGGGGTCTATGACCTGATTGATCAGGTCCTGGATTTGGTAGTGGTAGAGGGTCCCCGTGAGCAGCCAGTGGGTGTCGGTCTCGTGCTCGACCACGATCTCCCCGGTGGCGATGCGTTCCGGCTTCAGGTCCGGATTGCCCTTCATGGTCTGGGTCCCGGAGGCGGCATCGTCATAGGCCAGCTCATAGGCGGTCGGGGCACGGTAGGCGGTCCCGAACAGGTATTTCAGGGTGGTCCTGGGCGAGACCTTCTGGATCAACCCCAGGCGCGGATTGATGGCCCCACCGTAACTGCTGTAGTGGTCATAGCGAAGACCCAGGTTGAGCAGCCAGTTGGGATGCAGACGCCACTCGTCCTGGGCGAACAGGCCATAGTGGCTGTACAGGGTCGTAATGTCCGCGTAGGTCTCGCCCGTGGCAAGGTTCCGCCCCTGCTGGTTGTTTTCCAGGTCCTGTTCGAACTCCACCCCGTAAACGGTCTTGTGGCCTGCGTGGCGCAGGTCGGTCAGGCGCGCCTGTACATCTACCCAGCGCCCGACGCCCTTGTCCTGATACAGGTCGAAGGTGTCCGGCACGCTGCGGTCGCCGGGGGAATCGTTGCGAAACCGGTATTCCCCGTAATCCGCCTGCAGGTTGAGGTTGAGGGCCGGCACCAGGTCGCGCTCGTAGTTCGCGGCCAGACGCAGGTGCTGATCGTAGATGGCGCTGCGCGGGTCGTTGACCAGGGAGTAGAAGGGCGCGGTCGGGTTGGACCTTTCGCGCTCGGACCAGAAGCCGGTCAGGCTCAGGCCGCCCTGGCGCAGGCGGGCAAGGGCCCGGTTGGTGGTCTCCCCATCCAGGTCGTTCGCCCGGCCATAGTTGTTCTCCGGGGTATTCAGTTCCGGGAAATAGAGATCGGAGCCGCTGGTCTGGGCGGCGCTGGCGGAGATCAGCCAGTCGCGCTCCCCCTCGGCGTTCCCGGCGGTGAACCTGCCCCGCCGCAGACCCAAATTGCCCACATCCAGGCCCACATCGGCCCCCGCCTGATCCGCCCCGGAGCGGGTAATGACGTTGACCACGCCGAGGAAGGCGTTGTCGCCGTAGATCGAGGCCCCGGGACCGGGGACGAACTCGATGCGGTCTACCAGTTCCATATCCACCGGGAACTCGGAACCCAGGTAGGCGGCGTTGTAGATGTTGTCGTTGATACGCACCCCATCGACCAACAGCAGGATGTTGTTGTTGTAATCGCCGGGACGCAGGAAGCCCCGTGGGCCTATGTAGCTGTAGGCCCGGTCGAAGGCCGGCACGGTACCGCGGACGCTGGCCAGGGCCTCGAACAGGCTGCGCCAGCCGTGGGCACGGATCTCATCGGCGCTGATGACGCTGACCGCCGAGGGCGCCTCGCGCGCCTGCTGGGGAAAGCGTGAGGCGGAAACGACCTCGGTGGATAGCAGGGTCTCCAGGGGCAAGGCGGTGAGATCCGCGTGGGCCGGAGCGGCA
>DYRB01000402.1 GCA_020718945.1 Lamprocystis purpurea
CCCTGGTGGCGGGGCGCCTGACGGCGGCACCAGGGGGCAAGGCAGCGGGGGTGATCGGGGTGCCAGACCCGGTGTGGGGGCACCGGTTGGTGGGGGTCTATGCGGGGACTGCCGAGCCGGCGGACCTGGCGGCTTGGTGCCTGGGACACCTGCCGGGGGCGGAAAGACCGCGAGCCTGGCTCAGGCTGGGGACCCTGCCCCTGCTTGCTTCCGGCAAGTACGATCTGGAGGCTATTCGGGGCTTGGCCGACACCTGAGGTGCACCGGTCCGCACAGCGGACCCTACGAGAGCACCGGTCCGGCCAGTCGCCCCACGTAGGGTCCGCTGTGCGGACCTGAGCTCCCGGGACGCCGGGGGACCCAGTGCCGGCCGGAGGCCGGCGCTCCCAGTGCGGTCGGGGTCAGCCCTTGCGCAGGCGGACGTAGATCTCGTCCTTGAGCTCGGCGCGCTGGAACTTCATGGCCTCGATGTTTTCGTCGGCGATGGGCAGGCCGCGCTCTTCCAGTTCCCGGATTTCGTCGTCGAGCTTGTCGTGGCGGGCGACCAGGTCGGCGAAGGCCGCATCGGTCCCGACCAGGGCCTCAAGCTTCTGGTGATACTCCGGGAACTCATGGTCGATATCGTGGTGCTCGGAAAGCATTTATCCCCTCTCTATGGTTCGTCCGGCAACGCCGCTGGCTGCCGGTTCTTAAACAAATACCGCCGGGCCTGGGCCCGGCGGCGATTCGCGGATCGGTGGCGTAACGCCGAGTCACGCCGCTCGGATCGGTGGCTGTGACCCGTCCCTGGGGCATCGCCCAGCCCGTTCGCACGGCTGCGTTCTGCCACCGGCAGAACGGTCCGCGCTCACCCCTTCTTCCGCTCCTGGACCTCCTTGATGACCGCTTCGGCGACGTTCTTGGGGCAGGCGGTGTAGTGGGAGAACTCCATGGAGAACTGGCCGCGCCCCGAGGTCATGGTGCGCAAGTGGCCAATGTAGCCGAACATCTCGCTCAAGGGGGCATCGGCCTTGATGCGCACGCCGGTGACGCCGGGCTCCTGGGACTTGATCATGCCGCGACGGCGGTTCAGATCGCCGATGACGTCGCCCACGTGGTCCTCGGGGGTGAAGACGTCCACCTTCATGATCGGCTCCATGAGCTGCGGGGCCGCCTTGGGCACGGTCTGGCGATAGGCCGCCTTGGCCGCGATCTCGAAGGCGATGGCCGAGGAGTCCACCGCGTGGAAGGCGCCGTCGGTGAGGGTGACCTTCACGTCCAGCAGCGGGAACCCGGCCATGGTCCCCTGGACCATGCTGGTCTTGAAGCCCTTGTCCACCGCGGGCCAGAACTCGCGGGGCACGTTGCCGCCGGTGACCGCGGACTCGAAGACATAGCCGCTGCCCTGCTCGCCGGGCTCGACTATGTAGTCGATCTTGGCGTACTGGCCCGAGCCGCCGGTCTGCTTCTTGTGGGTGTAGCTATCCTCGACCCGCTTGGTGATGGTCTCGCGGTAGGCGACCTGGGGCTTGCCGACTATGACCTCGATGCCGTGGGTGCGGCGCAGTATGTCCACCTTGATGTCCAGGTGCAGCTCGCCCATGCCCTTCATGATGGTCTCGCCGCTCTCCTCGTCGGTCTCGACGCGGAAGCTGGGGTCCTCCTGGACCATCTTGGACAGGGCTATGCCCATCTTCTCCTGGCCGGCCTTGTCCTTGGGGGCTATGGCGATGGAGATGACCGGATCGGGGAAGACCATGGGCTCCAGGGTCGCCGGGTCCTTGGGGTCGCACAGGG
Organism: Lamprocystis purpurea; assembly: GCA_020718945.1. Taxonomy (GTDB): domain Bacteria; phylum Pseudomonadota; class Gammaproteobacteria; order Chromatiales; family Chromatiaceae; genus DYRB01. The sequence continues at coordinate 1,777 of DYRB01000402.1, forward strand.
TGTGGCCGGTCTGGGTGCCCTTGAGGCCCACCAGGGCGACGATGTCGCCGGCCTGGGCGGACTCCACCTCCTCGCGGGAGTTGGCGTGCATCTCGACGATGCGCCCGACCCGCTCGGTCTTGCCGGTGTAGGTGTTGAGGATGTTGGTCCCCTTCTCCAGACGGCCGGAGTAGATGCGGGTGAAGGTCAGGGCGCCGAAGCGGTCGTCCATGATCTTGAAGGCCAGGGCGCGCAGGGGGCGGTCGGCATCGACGATGGCGAAGCTGCCGGTCTCGTTGCCCTCCAGGTCCACCTCGGGCTGGGGCGGGACCTCCATGGGGTTGGGCAGGTAGTCCACCACGCCGTCCAGCACCAACTGGATGCCCTTGTTCTTGAAGGCGGAGCCGCAGAAGGTCGGGAAGAAGGCGAGCTTGATGGTACCGGTGCGGATACAGCGTTTGAGGGTATCCAGGTCGGGCTCGGCGCCCTCCATCAGGTACGCCTCCATGGCGTCGTCGTCGTGCTCGACGGCCAGCTCGATGAGCTTGGCGCGCCACTCCTCGATCAGGTCGGCCATGTCCTCCGGCGGGTCCTGGATGTTGTACTTGGTCGGGTCCCCGGAGTCGTCCCAGACCCAGGCCTTGCGGGTCAGCAGGTCCACCACGCCGCAGAAGGCCCCCTCGATGCCGATGGGCAGGACCATGACCAGGGGCTTGGCCGCCAGCACGTCCTCGATCTGCTTGACCACGCGGTAGAAGTCCGCGCCGATGCGGTCGAGCTTGTTGACCAGGATGACCCGGGCGACCTTGGAGTCGTTGGCATAGCGCCAGTTGGTCTCGGACTGGGGCTCCACGCCCCCGGAGCCGCAGAACACCCCCACGCCGCCGTCGAGCACCTTGAGCGAGCGGTACACCTCGATGGTGAAGTCCACATGCCCGGGGGTGTCGATGATGTTGAAGCGATGCCCCTTCCAGTAGCAGGTGGTGGCGGCGGACTGGATGGTGATGCCGCGCTCCTGCTCCTGCACCATGAAGTCGGTGGTAGCAGCCCCGTCGTGGACCTCGCCGATCTTGTGGATCTTGCCCGTGAGCTTGAGGATGCGCTCGGTGGTGGTGGTTTTACCCGCGTCCACGTGGGCGAAGATACCGATATTTCGGTAAAGGGAGAGGTCTGCCATAGCTGCTTCCTGGTGTTCCCGACTGTAAGGGAATGGGGTAGAGGGGGGAACCCGGCCGGGGTGGCCCTGGTTTTGCGGGTGCACACGGTAGCAGGTAACCCGCGCCAGTCAAGACTTGACACTGAAAACAGGCCGTTAGGACAGGGTTTTCCGACCCTCGGCGGGTCCCGGACAGGCCCCCAGGGGTTACACACCCAGCCCCGGGGGGGAGCAGCAATTCCAAATTTGGGGGCCAGATCGGTGCCCGTGGGAGCGGCGCCTCGCCGCGACG
>DYRB01000403.1 GCA_020718945.1 Lamprocystis purpurea
GACTCGCTCTCCCACTCCCTCGCGTCGATCCCCCTAAGTCCGACAGGCTCCTAGGGCCGCCGATGAGGGCGCGCGGGATTATCTGCCCGCCGGGGCTGCGGGTAAAGCCGAGGCGCCATCGCGTCGGGGCCCGATGGGCGCTGCCTCGTCGGGGTTCAGCCCCGGGCGGTCTTCTTGTCCTGGCGCACCAACCAGATCTCCAGCCCTTGGGCGTTCAGCTCCAGGTCCACAGCCAGGATGGCGCGGATTTGGGCCTCATCCAGGGCGCAGCCCTGGGCCCTGGCCCCGGCGACCAGGTGCGCCGCCACCGCGGTCTTGAGCCGCTCGGCGCGCCCTTGCGGCCCGGCTGCGGCGACCCCCAGGGCCAGGGCCGCCTGGTCCCGGACGCTCTGGCGCAAGGTGTCCACCAGGTCCCCCGGGCGCTCCAGCCGCCCGTAGTGGGTCAGGTACATGGCCTGGGGGTCCAGGGCCATGAGCCGGTCCAGGCTCCCCTGCCAGGCATCCGGGTCGAAGGCGACCGGGGTGGTGGGGGCGAAGAGCCAGGGCCCGGCGGCGCTGTAGAGCTCCTTGTAGGCGATGCCGAAGGTGTCGCCGGTGAAGCAGCCGCGGCTCTGCGGGTCCCAGACACAGCCGTGGTGGTTGGCGTGGCCCGGGGTGTCCAGGAAGCTCAGAAGGCGCCCACCCAGGTCGATCTCGGCCCCGTCCTCCAAGATGCGCACCCGCTCCTCCGGGATCGGGACCAGGGCACCGAAGGCGGCGTCCAGTTCCTCAGCGCCATAGACTTGCGTGGCCCCGGCGGTCAGCCGGGACGGGTCGATCATGTGGGTCGCCCCCTTGGGGTGTATGCCCAGGCGTGCGTTCGGGCAGTGCTGCATCAGCAGCCCAGCCCCGCCGCCATGGTCCAGGTGGACATGGGTGGGGATGACCCAGTCCACATCCTCTGGGCTGTGCCCCAGGGCCGCCAAGACGGCCATCAGGTGCGGCACGCTGTTGGAGGCCCCGGTGTCGATGAAGGCGAGGCGCCCGCCGCCGCGCACCAGGTAGCAGGCGGCGAGCCCAGGGCGGTAGATCTCGGTGTCGATGCACCAGATGTCGTCGGCGACGGCCTCGAAACGGGGTGGGGTCATCGTTGGCTCCTGGCCTGGGCGGGGGTCAGTCGGGGTCGAAGCGGTAGTCGAGCAGGGCGATGTCGGCGGCGAATCGCTCCGCGACCAGGGCCGCGGTGGCCTCGTCATAGTAGGACCGGTAGTCGCGGCTGCGGTCGGTGGCCTGGCGCCGGTGGGGCAGGGCGGGGGCGGGGATGCCGATGCGCCGACAGGCCTCGGCGAAGTCCGCGTCCAGGCGCTCATAGCGGCCGATGAAGTCCACGATCACCTGGCCGTGCAGATCGACCAGATAGTCGCTTTGCAGCTCTATGGAGGTATCCACGTGGTACTGGTAGGGCCGCCCCGGGTCGAGCTTCCAGCGCAGGAAGTCCGGGAAGCTATCGTTACCGCCCAGGTAGTGGGGCCGCTCCCGGCGGATGTGGTGGAAGGAGCTGACCTGGAGGTCCCAGGGGTTGCGCACGAAGGCGAACTTGAACAGGGACTCGTAGAACTCCCGCGGCAACAACTCCCGGGCGGCGATCACCTTGGCGTGGCGGGGCAGCTTGGTGGCGATGCGATGGCCGCTGAGATGGCTCAGGCGACTGCACAGAAAGCTCGCCAGATACCAGGGGTCGCGCCAGCGCAGCCCCTCCAGGGCCGAGCGCACGGAGGTCCCGCCGGTCTTGGCGATGTGCACGAACAGGAATCGGTATTTCTGGGAGAGCAGCATGGCGGCGGATTCTAACGCGAAATCCCTCTGGCCAGGCTTGACGATGCCAAGGGAGCAGGTAAGGTGTCAGGCGTCGGCCAAGGTCGCCGACGCGACCTCGGGTGGCCAGGTCAGGACGCCTGCCCCTGGCGCCAACCCCTGTCGAGAAGACGGGGTCCCACCGTCAGGGGCCCCAGTGTGTGTGAGATGTAATCCGTGACCGAAAGACACTGCCGTCGGGCCACTGCGCCTGTGTGCCTGGGCCTGGCCTTGACCCTGAGCGCGGGAACGACCCAGGCGGTATAGACGACGAACCTGGCCGGCACCGGGGCAGGGGGCGATGTGGGGACCCTGATCGGGGCCGACGCCTTCTACAGCGCAGGTTTCACCGGCCAGGGGACCATCGCCGCCAACGTCGAGGCCGGACTTATCTGGAACGGCCATGAGGCCCTGACCCAGGCCACGGTCTCGACCGGCGGCAACGCCGGCCTCGGGGAGGCCGACCGCCATGCCACCTGGGTGGGCATGCTCATGGGCGGGCGCAACGGCGGGAGCACCCAGGGTCCCTGGCAGACCGGCATAGCCCCGGGGACGGACCTGAGCTCCGGGGCTTTCGCCACGTCCTGGCAACCCCCGGCCTACAGCACGAGCTTTCTGACGACCAACACCCCGTTGAGGACCGCCTACAGCGCCATTTTCGGGACCGCGGACGCAATCAACAGCAGTTGGGCTAGCAGCGGCCTGGATACCACCGGCACCAGCGTCACGGTCAAGGCCCTGGATGCCTATGCCGACCAGAACCCGGGCACCACCTTTATGGCCAGCGCCGGCAACTTCGGGCCCGGTGCCAATACGGTGAGTGCCCCGGCATCGGGTTACAACGGCCTGGTCGTCGGTGCCCTGGCCAATGGCGGCGACGATAGCTATGCAACCCTCTGGACAGGCAGCAGCCGCGGGGCCCAGGACTACTCTGACCCGACCAACGGGACCGTCACCGGGGTTAGGGCCGTGGTGGACCTGGTCGCCCCAGGGACAGGTCTGATCTCGGCCTACTATGGCGGCACCAGCGGCGGCAACAGGGCCTCCCTGAGCGGCAGCCCCAAAGAAACCCCAACAGCAGCCCCGCGACCCCGGCCGGCTATACGGACTCCCTGAACGGGACCTCTTTCGCCGCCCCCATCGTCAGCGGGGCCGTGGCCCTGCTCGACAGCGCCAGCTACAACACCCCCGCCCTGGCCGGCAACGCCCGTTCCCGGGACTCCCGGGTGGTCACGGCGGTCCTGCAGAACAGCGCCCGCAAGATCACCGGCTGGAACAACGGTCAGACGGCCAATCCCAACGGCAAGGGCGGGGTCATCACCAGCCAGTCCCTGGGCTGGGCCAGCGGGGCCGG
>DYRB01000404.1 GCA_020718945.1 Lamprocystis purpurea
CCAACGCCTCCCCATCCGGGCTCAGGCCCGTCAGCCGCAGGTTACGGATGCGCCCGCCGGACAGGTCGGCGACCCCGGCGATGCGTACCGGCAGGTACCCAGGTGTGTAGCCCCAACGCTCGCCGGCCGGGCCCGGGGCTTCCTCTCTGCCTTCGATCAGGACCTCCAGCCGCCGACCCACCAGGCGCCCCAGGGCGGCCCGGCGCAGCCCCACCGCCAGGTCCCGCAGCCCCCGGGCGCGGACCTGGCGGACCTGGGGCGGGATCGGGTCCGGCAGCCCGGCGGCCCGGGTCCCGGGGCGGGGGGAGAAGGGGAAGACGTGGGCGTCGCCGAAGCCGATCTCCGCCACCAGATCCAGGGTCTCCTGCCACTGGGCCTGGGTCTCGCCGGGATAGCCGGCGATGATGTCGGTGGTGAGGTTGAGGTCCGGCACCGCGGCTCGCCCGGCTTGGGCCAGGGCGGCGAAGCCCCGGGCCCGGCCGCGGCGGGTCATGGCCCGCAGCACGGCGTCGGACCCGCTCTGGATGGGCAGGTGCAGGTGGGGCATGAGCCGGGGGTCGGCGAAGAGGTCCCAGAAACCCTCGGTCAGGTCCCAGGGCTCCAGGGACCCCAGGCGCAGGCGCCGCACTGGAGTCTCCGCCAGCAGGGTCCGGATCAGGCCGGGCAGGTCGGTCCCGGTCGGAGCCGCAGGGGCCAGGTCGCTGCCGTAGCCCCCTAGGTGGACCCCGGTGAGGACCACCTCGTCCACACCGGCGGCGGTCAGGGCTGCGACCTCGGCGACCACCTCGGCCTGGGCCCGGCTGCGCTCCAGCCCCCTGGCCAGGGTGATGACGCAGTAGGCGCAGCGGTGGCGGCAGCCGTCCTGGACCTTGACGAAGGCCCGCTGGCGGGAGCGGGCGAACAGGGTCTCGCCCTGGGTCCTGGGGTCTGGGTCTCTCCCCGACGGCAGCCCCAGGCGGTCCGCCGCTATGGCCACCAGCCGGTCCTTGTCCCCATTGGTCACCACCAGGTCGGCGGCCTGGCCCAGGGTCTGGGCCGGACCGGGCAGGGAGACGGCGCAGCCGCTCACCACCAACCGGGCCCCGGGGTCCTCGCGGCGGCTGCGGCGCAGGAGCTGGCCGGACTTGCGCAGGGCCTCCTGGGTCACGGCGCAGGTGTTGACCAGCACCAGGTCCGCCGCCTCGCCGGGCTGGCACAGGCTGTGGCCCTGGGCGCGCAGGTCCCGCGCCCAGGCCTCGACCTCCGCCTCGTTGAGGCGACAGCCCAGGGTGTGGAGCCTGACCCGCACCGGCTAGCCGCGCCGACTTAGGCCGGGGGAGGCCCGCCCATGGCCCCGGGGGGCGGTGGGGTGGGGGAGTTCTGATGCAGGATCAGGTTCCAGCCCGCCGGGCCTTGGCGGAAGACGTTGGTGCCGTAGAGGGGCGGCGGGGCCCGCTGACCGGCGGGGGGGCTGATCCATTCCTGGACATAGTGGATGGCAAGCTCCCCCAACTCCAACCAGCGGATGTGGCGGACCTGGAGATTGACCGCCTCTCCCTGGCTCAGCACCTGGGACCAGAAGCCGCGCACCTCGTCGCCATGGAGCAGGGGCTGCATGGGCAGCAGGCAGGCGATGTCGGGGCTGTCGCCCCAGACGCTGGCCATGCGCTCGGCGTTGCGCTCTTCCAGGGCGTCGTAGAAGGCGTCTTCGGCGTCTTGCGCCGTGGCGAAGGGCTCGGCCATGGGGGGCTCCTGTGGTGGGTCGGGGCTATGCACAATCTCTCAGCGCTGGCCTGGGGCCTGGGCGCGCTGGATGCGCGGGATACGGATCTGGACGGCGTCCGCGGTGTCCTGGCGTTGTAGGGCCGCGGGGTCGGCGTCCCGGGGAATAGGCAGGCGCCGGCTGGTCCGGCCGCTGGAGTAGCTGAAGCTGCGGCTGTAGCCCCGCCCGTCGCCGAAGGTCTCCTCCCGGCTGGTCTCGGCGCTGGTCTCCTGGGTCACCAGGAGCCAGGGCCCGCGGACCTCGACCTTGACCTGGTCCGGCCTGATCCCGGTGAGTTGGATGTCCAGCACATAGGCGTCGTCGGTGGCGCTTTGGGTCATGCGCAGGCCGGTCGCCCGGGGGCCGCCCATGGGGCGGTCCATCGGGGCATCCATCGGGCCCCCCATGGGTTCCCCCATAGGTCCCATCGGCCCCATGGCGCCGGGACCTTGATCAACGGGGCCGGGCATCCGTTGGTCCGGCCCGGGGCCGTAGCCGTAGGGGGTCCAGGCGCAGGCGAGGGTGGGGAGCAGGGCCAGGGTCAAGGCAAGTACGAGACGCTTGGGCTGGGACATGGGGGACTCCTGGGGTCCGGGTCGTGGTCGGGTGGCCGCATTGACCTGGAAACAGCAATTTGGCCGCAAATGACGCAAATTCACGCCAATGGATCAGTCAGTTAGGATGAGCCGGCAGGTCACCGGCGGGATGCACCGGAGACCGATACCAAGCCTCTGTTTATTTGCGTCCATTTGCGTTCATTTGCGGCTGCTTTTCTCTTCTTGGGATTATGGGGCAAAGCGGAGGGCCGCGCACCGCCCAGGTCGGCTGGCCGTCCGCGGCGATCAGGGCCCGATCCAGCAACCACTGGCGGGCCTCGGCCGCATCCTGCTCAAACCAGGCCCGGGCTGAGCCCAGGCGAAAGGTATAGCCCCAGGTGTCCATGTCCCCCATGAGCCGCGCCCGCCCGGCCCCGGGGAATCCATCCGCCAACAGGATCTGGAGATAGCAGACCGCGTCTTCCTCGGCGAAGTCCCCGCCAGCGTCGGTGTGCAGGGCCGCCCGCCGCCCCGGGTCCATGCACACCCAGTGGCAGGCCTCGTGCAGCGCCGAGTGCAGGGGCGTGTCGTCGCGCAGATAGAGCCCGTCGCCGACCAGACCCGCCTCCGGGGGGGCCCAGTAGGACCCGGGGATGGGCCCCCCGGCCGGGACCCAGTGGCAGCTGAGCCCGTAGTGACTGGCGAAGCCCTCCAGCGCGGCCCGCCCGACCTCGCCACAGGTCAGGACTGAGGAAAGACCCAGGGTCAGGGGTTCGGCCGCCGGCAGGCTGGCAGGCAGGCTTGGTGATTGGGCAGGGGCTAGGGCTGGCTCGGGCATAGGCTGGGTCCGAATGGGGTGCCGGGCGACTATATACGGCGACAGGGCGGGGCAGGGCAACCCTTCACAC
>DYRB01000405.1 GCA_020718945.1 Lamprocystis purpurea
CCCCTGCCCCCGCCGATCCAGGTTGCCCCAGGCCAGCGCATCGAGGCGGTGCTTGAGGCGCGCGAAAACATGGTCGCGGCGGGCTGGTTCCTCGACTGGGCGCTGTGCTGAGCGAGCGGGACAGCAACCCCTGCCGCGTCCGGCATCGAAGGAAGGTTTGCGGCAAGGACCGGTGGCCTCTGGCGGCCACCGCCGTCTTGCCCTGGGCTGCTACTGCTGGTCGTAGGCGGCGGCCCCCGCTGGCGCCGGCTCCTGAACCGGCTGGGCCTTGCCGGCGCGCAGTTGGTCGCGCAACGACTCGGTACTGACGAAGTAGTAGCCGCAGGTCTCCGGGGTCAACTGTTCGGATTCGGTGCGCGGATACTTGCGGCAACTCGGCGGGCGGACCAGGTAGGCGGAGCAGGTACTCAGTCCTTCCTCATCGAAACGCAGGAAGGGGCAAGGGAAGGGCAGCTTGCAGCAGGCGCCGCAGCGGTTGCACTCGCCGCGGCGATTTTCGGCCACCGGCAGGAGCGAGGTCAGGAAGCGATTGAGCTTGTGTTTCATGGGTACATGAGACCTGATGGGTTTGGCATCGGGGCAAAGGGGCAGAATATTACCAGAATGTTGCCTCCCGAGGGAGCAGCAAGCAGACGCGACAGCCCGGAAGCCAGGGATCTGTTCCAACCGGTCGAGCAAGGCGGGCGGCTCGCGGCGCAGGACGCGAATCGGTCCGCTCACCGCCGCCGCACGGGCCCGCTGTTCCTCGGCGACGCCGGCGCAGGTCGAGGTGGCATTGGGCGCGGATGGCGGCGTGCGGGGGAGAACTCCATCGCGGCGCTGCTGCTCGCGCAGGGCCTTCTCCTGCCGGCGTTTGTGAGGGCCTAGCGCCCGAATCTGGGCCTGTTGCCGGCGTTGGCAGGGCTTAGCACCGACGTACAGGCGGCCTCAGGAGTCCTTGGAGCCGCGCCGGTAGACATCCTCGAAGCGGACTATGTCGTCCTCCCCCAGGTAGCCGCCGGACTGGACCTCGATGATCTCCAGGGTGATGGACCCGGGGTTCTCCAGGCGGTGCTTGGAGCCCAGTGGGATGTAGGTGGACTGGTTCTCGGTGAGCAGAAAGGCCTTGTCGTCGCAGGTCACCCGGGCGGTGCCTGTGACCACCACCCAGTGCTCGGCGCGGTGGTGGTGCATCTGTAGGGACAGGGACTCACCGGGCTTCACGGTGAGGCGCTTGACCTGGTAACGGGGGCCCTGGCCTATGCCCTCGAAGTCGCCCCAGGGGCGGTGCACCTTCTGGTGGTGGCGGTGCTCCATGCGCTGCTCGCGTTGCAGGAACTGGGTGACGGCCTTGACGTCCTGGGCGCGGTCCTTGCGGGTGACCAGGACCGCGTCCGGGGTCTCGACCACGATCAGGTCATCCACCCCCACCGCGGCGAGCATGCGGCTCTTGGCCATGAGCAGGTTGTTGTGGGCGTCGTGGACGAAGGCATCGCCGTCCAGGACATTGCCGGCGCTGTCCTGCTCGCGCACCTCCCACAGGGCCGACCAGGCCCCCACGTCGGACCAGCCCACATTGAGCGGCAGGACCAGGGCCTGGGTCTCGCCCTCGGCCTGGGCCCCGGCGATGCGCTCCATCACCGCGTAGTCGATGGAGTCGCTGGGGCAGGCGGCGAAGGCCGCGGCACCCAGGCGAACGAATTCCCCGTCGTCGGACCCCTCGCCCAGGGCATGGGCACTGCCCTCGGCGATGTCGGGGCGGAAGCGCTCGATCAGGGACAGCCAGAGCGAGGCGGTCATCATGAAGATACCGCTGTTCCACAGGTAGTCGCCGCTCTCCAGGTAGCCCTGGGCGGTCTGGGCGTCGGGCTTCTCCACGAAGCCATCCAAGAGATAGGCGGCCCCGACGCACTGGGGATCGGGGCAGGCGGCGCCCTGGCGGATGTAGCCGTAGCCGGTCTCAGGCGCGCTGGGGACTATGCCGAAGGTGATCACGGCCCCCTTGCGGGCCAGATTGAAGCCATCGGCCACCGCGGCGCGAAAGCCCGGCTCGTTGGCGATGGTGTGGTCCGCGGGCATGACCAGCAGGACCGGGTCCTTGCCGTCGCGGGTCGCGGCCAGGGCCGCCAGGGTCAGGGCCGGGGCCGTGTTGCGCCCCTTCGGTTCCAGGATGATGGCCGCGGGGTGCCGCCCGATCAGGCGCATCTGCTCGGCGACCAGGAAGCGGTGGGCGTCGTTGCAGACCACTATGGGGTCGAGCATACCCATGCCGTCGTGGGGGTGCTCCGCCTCCAGGCCGTCCAGGCGCCGCACCGTCTCCTGGAGCATGGTGTAGGTGCTGGTGAGCGGCAGGAACTGCTTGGGATAGGCCTCGCGGGAGAGGGGCCAGAGGCGGGTACCGGACCCACCGGAGAGGATGACGGGCTGGAGCGACATGGCCGATACCTGAGTGGCGCGGGGGAGGCCCGGGATTAGAACAACTCGCGCCTGGGGCGTCAAACCGCCCCCGGGCTAGGGTGCGATCAGGAGGTGAGCCTTGACTGTGCCAAGACCACTTGGGTCCTGGTTACGGCGGCAGACGGCCAGGAGCGGTCCCGGGGGATGGTTCTGTTTGCGACGGCAAAGGGACCTTAAGCGGTCGCTCGACAGATCGACATACCAGCACCAGGGGCATGAGCATCATCGGGACCCACTGCCCCACCATGCGTCCCGCGGGAACGGCAATGGGGTAGTAGATCTGGAACTGGCCCTTGGCCGGGCGGAACCACTTCTGCGCATCCCGCTCCAGGATCACGGCGAAGCGCCGCTCGGTGTCGGAATCGAACTTGGCCAGGGGGTACAGGGACCTATGGAAGCCCCCGAACAGCATCTGCTTGATCCGGCCTTTGTCCTGGACCGTCTCGCGGAAGTGCTTGACCGGCTGGGTTGCCGAGGCGGTGAAGTTGCTGGGCTTCAACTGGGTGAAACCGCGGCTGACCTTGACCTCGTAGCCGGTCGCCTTCTCCCAGTAGTGGCCCATCATCTGGGCATGGATGCCCTTGGCGATCAGCCTGCGGTCCCGGTCCAGCACGGACCTCGCCTCGTCCTCGGACAGATAGCCCAACAGGTGGCGGACCATCTGCCCCGCCAGGTCGTAGAGCAGCTCCGCGTGGGCCTCGTAGTCGATGTCGTCGTAATCCACCAGGCTGAAGACCACGTAGTCCTC
>DYRB01000025.1:0-3888 GCA_020718945.1 Lamprocystis purpurea
TGGGGCCGCGTCGTCGCTGCCCTCCAGGCGGGGGAGCCCGGCGGGGAGGGCGGCCCGGCCGGGGCGGAACACCAGGCCGGCGGCGGTCGCCAGGCCGTCCTCGCCCCAGCGGGCTATGGGTTGGTGCTCGGTCACCTCGAGACGGACCTGGTCCGGCCAGACCCGGCGCAGGCTGGCGGTGTGGACCCAGGGCAGGGCCACCACCGCCTGGTGCAGGACGCGCAGGTCCTGGGTCAGCATGCCGCCCTGGAGCCTTTCGTTGACGGTGCGGGCCAGGACCGGGGCGGAGACTCGGCTGACGGCCCCATCCACGGTGACTACCCGTATGGGCAGGATTTGGGGCTCCAGGCGCAGCAGGGTGGCCCCGGTGGCAATGGAACCGACCGCGACGCCCAGGGCGACGAGCCAGCGGGTGGCCGCCAGGGTGAGCCCGGCGGAGGGGGAGGGGGAAGGAAGGGTTTCAGGCGTGGCCAAGGGTGGTCTCCAGGATCTGCCAGACCAGGTCGTCGAAGCCCAGGCCCCGGGCGCGTGCCGCCATGGGGACCAGGCTGTGGTCGGTCATGCCCGGGACTGTGTTGACCTCCAGGAGCTGCGGGCCCAGCTCCTGGTCGACCATGATGTCCACCCGGCCCCAACCAGAGGCCCCGGCGGCGGTGAAGGCGTCCAGGGCCAGGGCCTGGATCTGCGCCTCGGCCTCCGGCTCCAGGCCGCAGGGACACAGATAGCGGGTGCTGTCGGACTGGTACTTGGCCTCGTAGTCGTAGAAGGCCCGGGGCGTCTCCAGCCGGATCACCGGCAGGGCCTCGCCGGCCAGGATGGCACAGGTGTACTCGGGCCCGCTGATCCAACGCTCGGCCAGCACCAGGGCGTCGTAGTGGGCCGCCTCGGCGAAGGCCGCGGCCAGGCCCGCGGCGTCCTCCACCTTGGCCATGCCGATGCTCGACCCCTCGCGCACCGGCTTGATCATGAGCGGGAAGCCCAGGTGCTCTGCCCCGGGTAGGTCGGCGGCGCTGCGCAGCAGGGCGAAGTCCGCGGTGGGCAGGCCGCAGCCGCGCCACAGCAGCTTGCAGCGGTACTTGTCCATGCCCAGAGCCGAGCCCAGGACCCCGGAGCCGGTGTAGGGCAGGCCTATGGTCTCCAGGGCCCCCTGCATGACCCCGTCCTCGCCGCCCCGCCCGTGCAGGACTATGAAGGCACGGGCAAAGCCGCCGGTGCACAGGCGCCCGAGGAAGACCTCCGGGGCCTCCTCCCGGGGGTCCATGGGGTGGGCGTCCACCCCGCGGCGTAGCAGGGCGGCCAGCACGGCGCCGCCGCTCTTGAGCGAGACCTCCCGCTCGGCGGCATGGCCACCCAGCAACACCGCCACCTTCCCGAATGCCGACGGTGCGACCGTCATGCCGAGTCCCCCCCGATGCGTTTGACCTCGGTCACCAACTGTACGCCGGTCTGAGCGGCGACCCGCTCGCGCACCAGCGCGATCAGGCCGTCGATGTCGGCGGCGGTGGCGGTGCCCGTGTTGATGATGAAATTGGCATGCTTCTCGGACACCTGGGCCCCGCCCAGGCGGGTCCCCTTGAGCCCGGCGGCCTCGATGAGCCGGGCGGCATGGTCCCCGGGCGGGTTGCGGAACACCGATCCGCAGCTCGGCAGCCCGGTGGGCTGGGTGCGGTTGCGCCGGTCCAGCAGGTCGCGGATGCGCGCCGTGGCCGCCTCCGTGTCCCCGGGTGCCAGGGTCAGCTCGGCCTCCAGGAACCATTCCCCGGCCGGGCCCTGGACCTCGCGGTAGCCGACCTGGAAGTCGGCGGGGGGGCGCACGCGCACCTCACCCAGCCGGTCGATGGTCCAGACCCGCGCCACCAGGGGCCAGGTCTCCCCGCCCCAGGCCCCGGCGTTCATGGTCAGGGCCCCGCCCATTGTGCCGGGGATGCCGGCCAGGAACTCCGCCCCCACCAGGCCGCGGCGGGCGGCGAAGCGCGCCACCAGGGCGCAGGCGACCCCGGCCTGGGCGCGCAGGCCCAGGTCCCCAGAGGGCTCCATACCGGTCAGACACCCCTGGGTCTCGATCACGGTGCCGGGGAAGCCGGCATCGGCCACCAGCAGGTTGCTGCCCAGACCCAGCCACACCAGGGGCTCGGCCGGGTCCAGGCGGCGCAGGAATTCGGCCAGGTCGGCGGCGTCCGCCGGGCGATACAGGCGCCGGGCCGGACCACCCACCCGCCAGCTGGTGTGGCGGGCCAGGGGCTCGTCCAGCCGCAGTTCGCCGCGCAGGCCTTCGGTGTTCATCGCGGCCGCAATACCCCGTCGGCAAGCCTGGGTGCGTCGGCCAGGGGCGGGCGGGCCACCGGGACCGGCCGCCGGACCTGGCCGAGCAGGGGGCGCAGGGCCTGGCCGCAGCCCAGGCAGAGCCTTCGTTCAGGCCGAGAGGTCATGGGTCCCCTCCAGTGTCTTGGGCATCTCGGTCCGCAGGGCCTCGGGCAGGCGCTGGGCCAGGGCCCCGATGTCCCCCGCCCCCATGAGCAGGATCAAGTCGCCCTCGGCGGCCAGCTTGCTCAAGACCCGCGGGACCTCGGCCAGGTCCTGGACGAAGACCGGGTCCACCTCGCCGCGGGCGCGGATGGCACGGCTCAGGGTGCGGCCGTCGGCCCCGGGGATGGGGGCCTCGCCGGCCGGGTAGACATCGCACAGGACCAGCAGATCGACGCTGGACAGGACCTGGACGAAGTCCTCGAATTGCTCCTGGGTGCGGGTATAGCGGTGGGGCTGGAAGACCAGCACCAGGCGCCGGCCGGGCCAGCCGCCGCGGGCCGCCTCCAGGGTGGCGGCCAGTTCCCGGGGGTGGTGGCCATAGTCGTCTACCAGGGTCAGGTGGCGACCGGCGGCATCGGTGACCTGCTCCACCACGAAGCGCCGCCCTATGCCGGCGAACCCGGCCAGGGCCCGGCCTATGGACTCCTCGTCCACCCCCAGTTCCAGGGCCACGGAAATGGCGGCCAGGGCATTGAGCACGTTATGCCGCCCGGGGAGGTTCAGCTCCACCGGCAGGGGCGCGTCCAGGGCGTCGCCGACCACGGTGAAGTGCATGCGCAGACCCTCCTGGCGGATGTCCTGGGCGCGCAGGTCGGCCTCGGGTCGGGTGCCGTAGGTGCGCACCGGGCGGGCCACCTTGGGCAGCAGGGCGCGGACCTCGTCGTCGTCGATGCACAGCACCGCCAGGCCGTAGAAGGGCAGGTGGTGGATGAACTCCATGAAGGTGGCGCGCAGCCGGTCGAAGTCGCCGCCGTAGGTGCGCATGTGGTCCGCGTCTATGTTGGTGACTATGGACACCATGGGCTGGAGGAACAGGAAGGAGGCGTCGCTCTCGTCGGCCTCGGCCACCAGGTACTTGGTGCTGCCCAGCCGGGCGTTGGCCCCGGCGCTGTTGAGCCGGCCGCCGATGACGAAGGTCGGGTCCAGCCCGCCATCGGTGAGGATGGCGGTTACCAGGCTGGTGGTGGTGGTCTTGCCGTGGGTCCCGGCCACCGCCACGCCATAGTAGAAGCGCATCAGCTCGGCGAGCATCTCGGCGCGGCGCACCACCGGGATACGCCCGGCCCGCGCCGCGACTATCTCCGGGTTGGTCTCGTCGATGGCGGTGGAGACCACCACGGCGTCGGCGTCGGTGAGGTTCTCCGCGGCGTGGCCGATCTGCACCTCGATCCCCAGGCCGCGTAGCCGTCGGGTGACCTCGGACTCGCGCCGGTCGGAGCCCGTGACCTCGTAGCCCAGATTGGCCATCAGCTCGGCGATGCCGCTCATGCCGGCCCCGCCCACCCCGATGAAGTGCAGGCGGCGGGTGCGCCCCATGCGCGAGGCATCGTGGGTCTTGTGTGCGTTCATGGCGAAGGGGCC
>DYRB01000025.1:3988-14535 GCA_020718945.1 Lamprocystis purpurea
TCGCCGCGGGGCGCGGCCACAGGTACGACGGCATCGTGGGTCTTGTGTGCGTTCATGGCGAAGGGGCCTCGCCGCGGGGCGCGGCCACAGGTACGACGGCATCGTGGGTCTTGTGTGCGTTCACGCCTGGAGTACCTCGCGGCAGGCCGCGGCCACCCGTGCGGCGGCCTCGGGTTGGGCCTGGGCGCGGGCCGCCTGGGCCATGGCCATGAGCCGGGCCGGGTCGCCCAGAAGGCCGAGCAGCTGGTAGGCCAGGGTCCCGGCGTTCAGGTGGGCCTCGGGGAGCAACTCCGCCGCCCCGACCTCGGTGAGGTAACGGGCATTGCCGGTCTGGTGGTCGTCCACCGCGTGGGGGTAGGGGACCAGCACCGCCGGCAGCCCTGCGGCGGCCAGCTCGGAGATGGTCAGGGCCCCGGCCCGGCAGACCACCAGGTCCGCCCAGGCGTAGGCTTGCGCCATGTCCGCGATGAAGGGGGTGACGGTCGCCTCCACCCCGGCCTCGGCATAGGCCTGTTGGGCCTCGGCCAGGGTGCGCTCGCCGGCCTGGTGGCGGACCTCCAGGCGGGTGTCGGCGGGCAACAGGGCCAGGGCCAGGGGCAGAGTGCGGTTCAGGGCCCGGGCCCCGAGGGACCCGCCCAGGACCAGCAGGTGCCTGGGCCCTGGGGCTAGCAGACGCACGCCCAGGCGGAGTGTCGGCGGGGCCAGGTCGGTGATCTCCGGGCGGACCGGGTTGCCGCAGGCGACCGCCCCGCGGGCCGCGGGGAAGCTCCCGGGGAAGGCCTCGAAGACCCGGGTGGCGATGCGCGAGAGCCACTGGTTGGTCATGCCAGGCACCCGGTTCTGCTCATGGATTACCAGGGGCAGGCCGAGCACCCGGGCCATGAGCCCGCCGGGCCCGGAGGCGAAGCCGCCCATGCCGAGCACCGCCGCGGGCCGCCGCCGCCGCAGTATCTCCCCGGCCTGCCACAGGGCCGTAGCGAGGCGGAAGGGGGCCAGGGCCAGGGTCGCCCAGCCCTTGCCGCGCAGGCCCTCGATGCCGATCCACTCCATGGGGAAGCCGTGCTGAGGGACCAGCCTGGACTCCATGCCGCGGCGGGTGCCGATCCAGAAGACATCCAGGCCCTCGGCGCGCAGGCGCTCTGCCACCGCCAGTGCCGGGAAGACGTGGCCGCCGGTGCCGCCGGCCATGACCGCTATGCACGCGCCCATGGCGTCCCCCCCTCATCGGTGACCCAGGGGGCCGCACCCGGGGCCCCCACCAGGTTCGGGCCGCCGTCCAGGACCGCCAGGCGGAGCGTTCGGTCGATGCGCAGCAGCACGGCCACGGCCATGAGGGCCACGATCAGGCTGTTGCTGCCGTAGCTCATGAAGGGCATGGTCAGGCCCTTGGTCGGGAGCAGGCCGACGTTGACGCCGATGTTGATGAAGGCCTGGAGCCCCAGACCCAGGCCCAGGCCGTGGGCCAGGTAGGAGGCGAAGTGGTCGCCCAGGGCCTGGGCCCGGGCGCCGATGGCGAAGGCGCGCCAGACCAGGAAGGAGAAGGCGAGGATGACCGAGACCACGCCGACGAAGCCGAACTCCTCCCCCACCACGGCCATGAGGAAGTCGGTGTGGGCCTCCGGGAGGAAGAACTGCTTCTGGATGCCGTGGCCCAGGCCCACCCCCAGCCATTCGCCCCGCCCGAAGGCGATCAGGGCCTGACTCAACTGGAACCCCTTGTCATAGGGGTCGGCGAAGGGGTCGGTGAAGTTGAGCAGACGGGCCATGCGGTAGGGCTCAAAGATCACCAGGGCCACGGCGGCGGCCCCGACCATGCCGGTCAGCACGGCGAAGTTGATGGCCGGGACCCCGCCCAGGAACAGTAGTCCCATCACCGTGGCGAGCATGACCGCCGTGGTGCCGAAGTCCGGCTCGGCCAAGATCAGCGCGCTGGCCACGGCCATCAGGATCATGGGCCGCACGAAGCCGAGCACGCTGGCGGCCACCTCGGCCTGGCGGCGCACCAGATAGCCGGAGACATAGATCACGGCGAAGAATTTCATGAACTCGGAGCTTTGCAGGTTGAGCGGCCCCAGCGGTATCCAGCGCGTCGCCCCGTTGGCCGTGCGCCCTACCCCGGGGACCAGCACCAGGACCAGCATGGCCAGCCCGATGACGAACAGCAGCAGGCCGGACCTCTCCCACCAGCGCACCGGCACCGCATAGCAGACCAGGGCCGCCCCTATGGCCAGGGTCAGGGCCAGGCTGTGGCGGATGATGAAATGGAAGGGCGAGCCGTAGCTGTGATCGGCCACCGGCAGGGAGGCCGAGGCGACCATGATGAAGCCGAACCCGGTAATGGCCATGGCACACAGCAGCAATGCGTAGTCCAGCTCCGGCAGACGCCCCTGGCGGCGGCGCTGGGCGGCGGCCTGGACCCCCGCGGGGTTGTGGGTCGCGGCGGCGTGACCGGGGTGGTGCGGGGCCGTGTAGATACCGGGGGCGCTCATGCCATCCACCTCTGCACGGCCTCGGCGAAGACCCGGCCGCGGTGCTCGTAGTTGTCGAACATATCGAAGCTGGCGCAGGCCGGGGAGAGCAGGACGCTGTCCCCGGGCCGGGCCGCCCCGGCCGCCAGCCGTACCGCCTCGGTCATGTCTGCGGCGTGCAGCAGGGGCGCGGCCCCGGCCAGGACCGCCTGGATCAGGGGGGCGTCGCGCCCGATCAGGACCACGGCCCGGGCGGCCCGCTCTACCGCCGGTCGCAGCGGGGCGAAGTCGGCCCCCTTGCCGTCGCCCCCGGCGATCAGTACCACCAACCCCGGGGCGCCGGGCTCGACCAGGCCGTCCAGGGCCGCCACGGTCGCCCCAGGGTTGGTCCCCTTGGAGTCGTCGTACCAGCGCACCCCGTCCCGCTCGCCCACCAGGACGCTGCGGTGGGGCAGGCCGCGGAAGCTGCGCAGGGCCTCGATCATGGCCGTCTCCGGGAGATCCGCGGCGCTGGCGAGCGCCAGGGCCGCCAGGGCATTGGCCAGGTTGTGGCGCCCGGCGATGCCGATGTCCGCGGCGGGGATCAGGGGCCGCTCGCCGCGGGCCAGCCAGACCCCGTCGGCCAGGGTCAGGAGGCCGAAGTCGTCCGGGCCGCCGGGGGCGCCCAGGGTGAACCCCAGTTCCGACCCGGCGTGCGGGATGGCGGCGGCGGGGCCGTCGTCACGATTGACCACCGCCACCTCGGCACCGCGGTAGATCCGCGCCTTGGCCGCCACGTAGGCGGCATAGTCCGGGTAGCGGTCCATGTGGTCCGGGGACAGATTGAGTACCGTCGCCGCCCTAGGCTTGAGGCTGGCCGTGGTCTCAAGCTGGAAGCTGGACAGCTCCAGGACGTACAGCTCGATGCGCGGGTCCAGCAGGTCCAGGGCCGGGTCACCCAGGTTGCCGCCGACGGCCACCCGCACCCCGGCCAGGCGCGCCATGAGCCCGACCAGGGTGGTCACGGTGCTCTTGCCATTGGAGCCGGTGATGGCGATCACCGGTGCGGTCGCGGCCTGGGCGAACAGCTCGATGTCGCCGACCACCGGGACGCCGCGGGCCAGGGCGGCCTGGATCAGGGGCTCGGCCACCGGCACCCCGGGGCTGACCACCAGACGGTCGGCCACGGCGAAGACATCGGGCTGGAAGCCGCCGGTGAACACCGCCAGGTCCGGCAGTTCGGCGCGCAGTGGGTCCAGGCCCGGGGGCTTGGGGCGCGAGTCCGCCACCGCGACCAGGGCCCCCTGGGCGCGCAGCCAGCGGGCGCAGGACAGGCCGGTCTTGCCCAGTCCCAGGACCAGGGTGCGCAGTGGGGCGGGCTTGCTGGGGGCGGGTCTTCTCATGATCGATCTGGGCCCTAGCGGATCTTCAGGCTCGCCAGGCCCACCAGGACCAGGATGACGGTGACGATCCAGAAGCGGACTATGACCCGGGGTTCGGGCCAGCCCTTCAACTCGTAGTGGTGGTGCAGGGGGGCCATGCGGAAGATGCGCTTGCCGGTGAGCTTGAAGGAGCCTACCTGGAGCATCACCGACAGGGTCTCGGCGACGAAGACCCCGCCCATGATGAACAGGACCAGTTCCTGGCGCGTAGCCACAGCGACCACGCCCAGGGCCGCCCCCAGGGCCAGGGCCCCCACGTCGCCCATGAAGACCTGGGCCGGGTAGGCGTTGAACCACAGGAAGCCCAGGCCAGCCCCGACCAGGGCCGCGCAGAAGACCACCACCTCGCCGACCCCGGGGACATAAGGGACCTTGAGATAGTTGGCAAACTCCACGTTGCCCGCGGCATAGGCGAACAGGGCCAAGGCCCCGGCGACCAGGACCGTGGGCATGGTGGCCAGGCCGTCCAGGCCGTCGGTCAGGTTGACCGCGTTGCTGCTGCCGACGATGACGAAGTAGGCGAACAGCACATACCAGGGACCGAGCTGGAAGGAGACGTCCTTGAGATAGGGGATCAGCAGGGCGGTCTCCGCCGGGGTGGTGGCGGTGAGGAACAGGACCAGGGCCGCCGCCAGGCCCGCCACGGTCTGCCAGAAATACTTGTACCGCGCCGCCAGGCCGCGGGGGTTCTTCATAATGAGCTTCTTGTAATCGTCCACCAGGCCGATGACCCCGAAGGCCAAGGTGGTCAGCAGGACTATCCACACATAGCGGTTGCGCAGATCCGCCCAGAGCAAGGTGCTGATGCCCACCGCCACCAGGATCAGGGCCCCGCCCATGGTCGGGGTACCGGACTTGGCCAGGTGGGTCTGGGGCCCGTCCGTGCGCACCGTCTGGCCGATCTTGTACCAGGTCAGGCGCCGGATCATCGGCGGGCCCACGACAAAGGAGATCACCAGGGCGGTCAGTACCCCCAGGATGGAGCGCAGGGTCAGGTAGCGAAACACGCCGAAGGCGTTATCGAACTGGACCAACCATTCGGTGAGGAAGAGCAGCATGATCAGGCCCCCCGGGACTGGTTGGCGGCGGACTGGGCCAGGGCTGCCACGACACGGTCCATGGCGGCCAGTCGGGAGCCCTTGACCAGGACCAGATCGGCCCCGGTGAGGTCGCGGTCCAGGGCGGCGATCAGGGCGGCCTGGTCGGGGAACTGGTGCGCGCCCGGGCCGAAGCCGGCCACGGCCCCACGGCACAGCTCGCCCACTGCATACAGGGCGGCGACCCCGGCGGCGCGGGCCGCGGTACCGATGTCCTGGTGCAGACGCTGGGCCTCCGGGCCCAACTCGCCCAGGTCCCCCAGGACCAGGACCGGACGGCCGGGTTGGGCGATAGGCAGGGCAGTCAGCACGGCGATGGCAGCCTCGACCGAGTCCGGGTTGGCGTTGTAGGTGTCGTCGATGACCCGCAGGGACCCCAGGCGCTTGGGGTCGAGCCGGCCAGGGACGGGCTTGAGGCTCGCCAACCCGGCGGCGATGGCCTGGGGGGCGACGCCGGCGGCGGTGGCCAGGGCGGCGGCGGCCAGGGCATTGCGCACATTGTGCAGCCCGGCCAGGGCCAGGGCGATGTCGCAGGGTGTCCCGGCCAGATCGGCGGTGAAGCGGGTGCGGAAGCCTGCCTCCCC
Organism: Lamprocystis purpurea; assembly: GCA_020718945.1. Taxonomy (GTDB): domain Bacteria; phylum Pseudomonadota; class Gammaproteobacteria; order Chromatiales; family Chromatiaceae; genus DYRB01. The sequence continues at coordinate 9,559 of DYRB01000025.1, forward strand.
CCACTCCGTGCTGACCCCTGCCGGGTTGGTACGCACCGCGCAGCCGGGCTCTAGGCCGAAGGTCAGGACCCGCCGGACCCCGGCCAGCCCCCGCCAGAGCCCAATCCAGGGGGCATCCCCGGGGACTACGAAGGTGCCGTCGGCGGGCAGGCCGCGGGCGATCTCGCCCTTGGCCTTGGCCACCCCCTCGACGCTGCCGAAGCCCTCCAGGTGGGCCCGGCCGGCGTTGGTGATCAGGGCCGCCTGGGGGCGGGCGATGTCGGTCAGGTAACCGATCTCCCCCGGGTGGTTGGCGCCCATCTCCAGGACCAGCCAGTCCTGGTCGCGGGCCCCCAGCAGGGTGAGCGGCAGACCTATGTCGTTGTTCAGATTGCCCCGGGTCGCCAGCACTGTGCCGACCTGGGCGAGGATGGCGGCCACCATCTCCTTGCAGGTGGTCTTGCCGTTGCTGCCGGTGATGGCCAGGGCCCGGCCGGGGAGACGGTCGCGCCAGGCGGCGGCCAATCGACCCAGGCCCAGGCGGGTGTCGTCCACCACCCACTGGGGCAGGTCGATGGGCAGCAGGCGCTCGACCAGGGCGGCGACCGCCCCATTGGCCGCGGCCTGGGGGACGAACTCGTGGGCGTCGAAGCGCTCACCGCGCAGGGCCACGAACAGGGCCCCGGTGCAATCGCCGCGACTGTCCGTGACCACACGCTCGAAGGGGGCGTCGCCCCCGACCAGGTGCCCGCCCGCTTGTCCGGCCGCCTCCGCCAGGGTCCACATCACCGCCGTCCCTCCGTCCATTCCCGCAGGGCCTGCATCACCTGGCCGCGGTCGCTGTAACGCACCTTCAGTTCGCCCATGTCCTGGGTGGTCTCGTGGCCCTTGCCGGCGATCAGCACGCTGTCGCCGATCCCGGCCAGGGTCAGGGCGATGCGGATGGCCAGGCCGCGGCGGCGCTCCACCCGGACCCGGCCGGGATGGCTCATGCCGGCGAGGATGTCGGCGATGATGGCGTCGCCGTCCTCGCCCCTGGGGTTGTCGTCGGTGAGGATGACCAGGTCGCTGCCGGCCTCGGCCACCGCACCCATGAGCGGCCGTTTGCCGGGGTCGCGGCGGCCGCCACAGCCGAACACGGTGATCAGGCGCCCGCCCCGATGGCGGCCCAGGTTGTCCATGGCCCGGGCCAAGGCGTCCGGGGTGTGGGCGAAGTCCACGGCGACCAGGGGGGCGTCCTCGCCGCCGAACCCCTCCATGCGCCCAGGGACCCCCTGGACCTTGGCCAGGGCATGGGCCGCGGCCCCCAGGCTGAAGTTGCGCGACAGCAGCACGGCCAGCACCGCCATCAGGTTGGCGGCGTTGGCGGCGCCGAGGACCCCGACCTCCAGGGCGCGCCCCTCGCTGCCTCTCGGTCCCTGGGCGATGACGTTCAGGCGCAGACCCCGCCGGAGCGGGGTCAGGTCACGCAGTCCCAGCCACAGGTCGTGGCGCAAGCCGACCGGGGGATGGTCCCCCCGGCCATAGAGGGCCACGCAGACCCCGGGGGCCAACCCCGCCAGCAGGCCCGCGGCCCTGGGGTCCTCGGCATTGAGCACGGCCCAGCGCAGCCCTGGGGTGTGGAACAGGGCGGCCAGGGTGGCGTCGTCGTCCGACCCGCTCAAGTGGGTGAGGACCGCATGGCTGAAGCGCACCGCTGCGGTGTGGCCGCGGCCCTGGGTGGGGACCGACATGGCCACCGCCTGGGCGCCCCAGGCGCGCAGCCGGGCCAGGGTGTCCTGCACGGTCACGGCGTTCAGGTCCACGGCCGGGGACAGCCCCCCGGGCAGCCCGACCCCCAGGGTCCCGATGACCGCGCAGCGGGTCTCTGCCGCCAGGGTCTGGGCCAGCAGGTGCCCGACACTGGTCTTGCCGACACTGCCGGCGATGCCTATGACATCCAGGTGGGCACTGGGGGCGCGATAGAAGCGATCCGCCAGGGCGCTGGCCTGATCGGTCAGGCCGGTGACCGGGATGACCGGCAGACGCAACCGGGCGGCGGCCTGGGCCAGGGTGGCGTGGTCCCAGGCCGCGGTGGGCTCGGCGGCGATCCCCAGGGCGCCACGGTCGCGGGCGTGCTCGGCATAGACCATGCCGTGGCCGGCGGGGCCGTCGCAGGCCAGGAACAGGGACCCCGGGACTACCCGGCGGCTGTCCAGGGCCAGATCGGACACGCCCAGGCCGGCGGCCTGGCCCAGATCCAGGTCGCTGGTCCCGGCCAGCAGGTCGGCGAGGCGCCAGGCCGGGGGGACGTTGAGCAGGGCCATCATTTGCTGTCCTCCAACCCGGCCAGGGTCAGGCCTGGGGTGGGGACGTCGGGCGGTACGTTGAAGATGCGCAGGGCCTCGGTCATGACCCGGGCGAACACCGGGGCGGCCACCAGCCCGCCGTAATAGGCCTTGCCGTGGGGCTCGTCGATCATCACCACCATGACGAAGCGCGGCTTGGCGACCGGGACCATGCCGGCGAACACCGACTGGTACTTGCCCGCGGCATAGCCGCGCCGGCCGAAGGACTTCTTGGCCGTGCCGGTCTTACCGGCCACATGGTAGCCCTCTACCGCGGCCTGTTTGGCGGTGCCCTTCTCCGAGACCACGGTCTCCATCATGGCCCTTACCTGGCGGGCGGTGTTGACCTTGAGGACGCGCTCCTGGGCCGCTGGGGCCTCGCCCTTGATCAGGGAGACCGGGCGCTTGACCCCGTCGTTGGCCATCACGGCGTAGGCCTGGGCCAGTTGCAGGGCGGTGACGTTGAAGCCGTAGCCGAAGGCCTGGGTGGCGTGCTCGAAGGTGGACCAGCGTTTGTAGTTGCGCAGTTGCCCGGCGCTCTCGCCGGGGAACTGGACCCCGGTGGGTCTGCCGAAGCCCATTCGGTCGAACAGGGTCCAGAGGGTCTCGCGCTCCATCATCATGGCGATCTTGACCACGCCCACGTTGCTGGACTTGGTGATGATCCCGGTGGTGGTGAGGGTCCCGTAGGCGTGGACATCCTTGACCGTCTTACCGCCTATGGCGAGCTTGCCGCCGGCGGTATTGAACGAGGTATTCGGCGTGACCTTGCCCAGGTCCAGGGCGGCGGCCACCACCAGGGGCTTGGCGGTGGAGCCCGGCTCCATGACGTCGGTCAGGGCCCGGTTGCGGCGGTTGTCGCCCTTGCCGCCTTCCAGGTCGTTGGGATTGAAGGCCGGCTGATTGACCATGGCCAGGACCTCGCCGCTGGCCACGTCCAACACCACAGCGGTCCCGGCGGCCGCCTTATGGTCCTGGACCGCACGCATCAGCTCCCGATAGGCGATGAACTGGAGGCCGTGATCCAGGCTGATGGTCAGGTCCTTGCCATTGGCGGGGGCCCGGACCTGCTCGATCTCCTCGACCACCTTGCCCTGGCCGTCTTGGAGCACCCGGCGCAGGCCGGGGCGTGCCGCCAGGGACCCCTCGAAGGCCTGCTCCAGGCCCATCTGACCCTGGTCCTCGATGTCGGTGAAGCCGAGGATATGGCCGAAGACCTCACCGCCGGGGTAGAAGCGGCGGTACTCGGTGTCGATACCCAGGCCCAGTTCCTTGGTGTGCCTGGCCAGTTCAGCGACCCGGTCGGCGATGCCGGGCTCGATGCGCCGCACCAGGTAGACGAAGCCCTTGGTTTTGTTGGTCTCGATCTTCTGCGCCAGCTTCTTGGCGTCCAGGTCCAGGATCTTGGCCAGGGGACCTATGGCCTCCGGGTGCTGGGAGAGCAGGCGCGGGTCGGCCCACACCGTCTTCATGGGGCTGCTCACCGCCAGGGGCTCGCCGTTGCGGTCCAGGATCATGCCGCGGCGGGCGGGGATCTCGCGCTCACGGACGAAGCGGCGCGCCCCCTCGGCGGCGAGGAAGTCGGTCTCCAGGACCTGGCGATAGAACACAGCCCCGGTGAGGACCAGGACCGCGGCCCCCAGCCCCAGGACCAGGGCGCGGCGGCGGCTCTGAAAGTCCGGCTGCGCCAGGGGTGCGCGCTCGGCCTGCTGCTCCTTGGCTCGGCTCCGGCTCATGGCTTGCCCCCCTCGATGATCCGCACCTCGCGGCGCTCCGGCAGATGCATGTCCAGATGGCGCTTGGCATGGCGCTCGACCCGCACCGTATTGGTCAGGGCCGCCTCCTCCAGGCGCAGGTTGTCCCACTCCACGTCCAGGGCCTCGCGCTGCACCCGCAGGGTCTGGAGGTCCACGAAGATCAGCCGGGTCTGGTACTTGACGTAGACCACCCCGACCGCCGAGGTCAGGATGCCCAGGATCAGCAGCCCCGCCAGCCAGACACCGGCGCGCCTCATGGCAGCCGCTCCGCCACGCGCAGCACGGCGCTGCGGGCGCGGGGATTGGCGGCGACCTCGGCCGGGGAGGCGTGGATCAGCTTGCCGATGGGATTCAGCTTGGGGTTGGCGCGGTCGGCGGTGACCGGGACGCCGCGGGGGAACTGCTCGCCGCGGGCCTGATCGCGGATGAAGCGCTTGACGATGCGGTCTTCCAGGGAGTGGAAGCTGATGACCGCCAGGCGGCCGCCGGCGGCCAGCAGGTCGCAGACCTGGGCCAGGCAGGCGGAGATCTCGTCGAGTTCGCGATTCAGATGGATGCGGATGGCCTGGAAGGTGCGGGTGGCCGGGTGCTTGCCGGGCTCGCGGGTCGGCACCGCCGCCTCGCACAGGAGGGCCAGGTCCCGGGTGCTGAGGATGGGGCGCTCCAGCCGCGTCTCGCAGACGGCCCGGGCGATGCGCCGGGCGAAGCGCTCCTCGCCCAGGTCGCGCAGTACGGCGGTGATCTCGCCCTCGCTCGCGGTGCCCAGCCAGTGGGCCGCGGATTCCCCGGTGCTCGGGTCCATGCGCATGTCCAGGGGGCCCTCGGCGGAGAAGCTGAAGCCCCGGCGCGGGTCGTCGAGCTGGGGCGAGGAGACCCCCAGGTCCAGCAGCAGCCCGGCGAGGCGGCCCATAAGC
>DYRB01000406.1 GCA_020718945.1 Lamprocystis purpurea
TGGGTCTGTGGCGGAATAGTCAGGGCCGATGGGGGTCTAGGCCTTGGTTTTTCAGCCCCCCGGCGGGACGCCGGGGGACCCAGTGCCGGCCAGAGGCCGGCGCTCCAAAGGCCGGAGGCCGGCGGTCCAAGGCGCTCCGGCGAGGTCGGGGCTATGCTGCCCCTCGGGGCTGACTTTGCCCCGCTGAATCCCCATATCTTCCAGCCCCCACCCGGCCCCAAGAGGAGTCCCAACACCGAGATGGTGACCGCGACCTACAACCTCCCCGCCGACAAGGACGACGACCGGGCCGCCATCGATCACTGGCTGGCGAGCCTGGACCCCCACTACCCGGAAGCGGACCGCAAGCAACTGGCCGCCGCCTGCGAGGCCCTGCTGGCCTGTCGCGCCGGGCAGCGCCTGGAGACCGGGGAGCAGGCGGTGCGCCATGCCCTGTCCACCGCCGACATCCTGGTGAAGTTGCGCATGGATCAGGTGACGGTCTCCGCGGCCCTGCTCAACGGCTGTCTGGGCCTGACCGGGACCACCCAGGACAAGCTTGCGGCCCGCTTCGGACCCGGGGTGGCGCGGATGGTCGCGGACCTGTCGCGTATCGACAAGATCGCCAACGTCGCCTCGGTGATCGCCGCCAAGGACCAGGACGAGCACGAGGAGAACCTGCGCCGGCTGCTGCTGGGCATTGCCGAAGACGTGCGGGTGGTGTTGGTGGTTCTAGCCGAGCGGCTGCACCTGATGCGCGCCATCAAGGACCTGGAGGCGTCGCGGCGCAGCAAGATCGCCCTGGACACCCAGCGGGTGTATGCCCCGCTGGCCAACCGGTTGGGGGTCTGGCAGGTGAAGTGGGAGCTGGAGGACCTGTCGCTCCGGTACCTGGAGCCGGAGGAGTATCTGCGCATCGCCAAGCTGCTCGACGGGCGGCGGGCACAGCGCCAGGACTATATCGCCGGGGTCATAGCCCTGCTCAAGGCCAAGTTCGCCGAGGCCGGGATCAAGGCCGAGATCAGTGGGCGCCCCAAGCATATCTTTAGTATCTGGAAGAAGATGCAGCGCAAGGCGGTGGACATCGACGAGATCTTCGACCTGCGTGCGGTGCGCATCATGGTCGAGGACTTGGCCTCCTGTTACGCGGCCCTAGGCATAGTCCACGGCACCTGGCAGCACATCCCGAAGGAGTTCGACGACTACATCGCTACCCCCAAGGGCAATCTCTACCGCTCCCTGCACACCGCGGTGATAGGCCCGGAGGGCAAGGCCCTGGAGGTGCAGATCCGCACCCACGAGATGCACCGCCACGCCGAGCTGGGGGTGGCCGCCCACTGGTCCTACAAGGAGAACAAGCAGCAGGACGCGGAGTTGCAGCGCCGCCTGGTGTGGATGCGCAACTGGCTGGAACTGAAGAGCGAGGGGGAGGACGGCGGGGACTTCGTCGAGCGCTTCAAGCAGGAGTTCGAGCCGGTCCACATCTATGTCCTGACCCCCCAGTCCAAGGTCATTGAGCTGCCGGTGGGGGCCACGCCCCTGGACTTCGCCTTTGCCATCCACTCCGAGGTCGGGCTGCGCTGCCGCGGGGCCCGGGTGGACGGGCGCATAGTCCCCCTAAACCAGGGGCTGCAAAGCGGCCAGCGGGTGGAGATCCTCACCCAGAAGAACGCCACCCCCAGTCGCGACTGGCTGAGCCACCACCAGGGCTATCTCAAGACCGCCCGGGCCCGCAACCGGGTGCGCCAGTGGTTTGCCCAGCAGGACCACGACCTGCACGCGGCCCAGGGGCGGGTGCAACTGGAGCGGGAGCTGGCCCGGCTGGGCATAGTCGAAAAGCCCAACCTGGAACCTCTGGCCCCGCGCTTCAACTTCGCCAACGCCGATGATGTCTACGCCGCCATAGGCCGCGGCGACCTGGCGGTGGGGGTGGTGGCGCGCCAGGTCGGGGAGCCGCGGACCGAGGCCCCCAAGCCCGAGGTCAGGGTCAAGGCCCCCACGACCCACAAGGCCTGCGGGCGCTCCGAGGTGGTGGTGGAGGGGGTGGACGACCTGCTCACCCACATGGCCCATTGCTGCAAGCCGGTGCCGTCCGACCCCATTGTGGGTTTCATCACCCGCGGCCGGGGGGTGACGGTGCACCGGGCCGACTGCGCCAACCTGCGCGCCCTGCCGGCGGCGGAGCGGGAACGGCTGATCGAGGTGCGCTGGGCCGGGTCCATCCCGGATGCCGCCTACCCGGTGGACATCCAGATCCTGGCGGTGGATCGCAAGGGGCTGTTGCGCGATGTCTCCTCGGTGATCACCAACGAGGACATCGACGTGATCGGGGTGGCCACCCACTCCGACCGGGACAGGGACACGGCCACCATGCGCTTCACCGTCGAGGTCCGCGACGCGGACCAGTTGGAGCACATCCGCCTGAAGATCGCCCAGCTCCCGGGGGTCTTGGAGGTCAGGCGGGGGAATTGAGGGGCTGGGCACCCAGGGCCCGCACCAGGGCCGCCTCCACCTGGGCCTGGTCCACGGGAAAGGGGATGGTCGCAAACAGGGGGAAACGGGCCTCCAGGCCGGCGAGCTTCTCCCGGTGCTCGGGTTGGTAGAAGCAGATTACCTTCACGTCGGGGTGGCGCTGGAGCCTGGCCATGAGGGTCTCCAGGTTGCTGCTGCGGTCGCGGAAGTCGGACTGGAAGTTGTATTCGGCGACGATCACATCCGGGACCTGCCCCTTGAGCGCCGCCTGGGCCTTGCGCTGGGAGGCGACCACCTCGCAGGCGAAGCCGAGGCGCCGGTAGAGCCCAGTGAGATTCGGATAGCCCCCCAGTTCGACTATGGCCAGCAGGCGCGGCGGGGCGGGCTCGGCCATGTCAGGCAAACACCACCCAGGTGGTGGCGATGTACTTGACCCCGGACTCGACCCGGGCGGCGCGGTGCTCGTGGGTCCAGAAGGGGGGGAACAGGACCAGCTTGCCGCGCTCCGGGGTGACGCTCAGGCCCTGATACAGAAACTGGGTCTCGCCCCCGGGCCCGGGCACATCGTTCAGGTACCACAGCGCCACCAGTTGGCGCTGGCTGAACTCGTGGCTGCCGCCGTCTATGTGCCACTGGTAGAACTCCCCGGGCAGGTAGCGCTGGACCTGGTAGCCCATGTCCTTGAAGGGGCCCTTGAAGTAGGGGAAGGTCTCGCGGAA
>DYRB01000407.1 GCA_020718945.1 Lamprocystis purpurea
ACCCGCGCCTCCAGGCCGAAGGCCATGGTCATGTTGTCCACCCGCTTGACCGGGTCGTCCACGATCAGGGTGGTGGTGTCCAGGCGCAGCACGGCGTCGATGAAGGTATCGGCACCGGGCTCGTCGAGCCGGGCCCCGATGTAGGGGCCCACGGCGTCCGGGCCCTGGAGGGCAGGGGCTATCAGGTCCATCAGTTCCGGGTAGTCGCGGTCGAAGTAGTGGCGGCGGAAGCGGTCCAGGCGGGACCCCTGGGTCTCGGCCTGCATGCGCGGGTACCAGAAGTAGCCGCCGAAGACCTCGTCGGCCCCCTGCCCCGACTGGACCACCTTGATGGACTCGCTGACCCGTTCGGCGAGCAGGTAGAAGCCCACCGCGTCCTGGCCGAACATGGGTTCGGCCATGGCCTCCACCGCCTCGGGCAGGCGCCCCAGGGCCGCGGCGTTGGGGACCAGGAACTTGTGATGACGGGTGCCGTAGCGCTCCGCCACCGCGTCCGAGTACTCAAACTCGTTGCCCCGCTCCGCCGGGTGGTCCTCGAAGCCGACGGAGAAGGTGTGCAGGTTCTCCACCCCGCCCACCTCGGCCATGAGGGCCACGATCAGGCTGGAGTCCAGGCCGCCGGAGAGCAGGACGCCCACGGGCACGTCCGCCGCCTCGTGGTGGCGGCGCACCGCGGCAAGCAGGGCGGCGTGGGTGCGCTCGATCCACTCCGACTCCGCGATGGGCTCTGGGTAGCGGGTGGCGTCCAGGTGCCAGTAGGGCATCGGCTCGCCGATGCCATCGGCCCTAACCATTAGGCTGTGGGCCGGGGGCAGCTTGCGCACCCCTTTGAGAAGGGTCCTGGGGGCCGGGATCACGGCGTGCAGGGTGAACTGGAACTGGAGACCCACGGGGTCTATGGCGGTGTCCACCCCGCCCGCGGCCAGCAGGGCCTGGGGGCTGGAGGCGAAGCGCAGGCGCCGGCCGTCGGCGGTCCAGTAGAGGGGCTTGATGCCGAAGCGGTCCCGGGCCAGGAACAGGGTGCGGGCACGCAGATCCCAGACGGCGATGGCGAACATGCCCTGGAAGCGCTCGCAGCAGGCCGGACCCCACTGGCGGTAGGCCTTGAGGATGACCTCGGTGTCGCCCTCGGAGAAGAAGCGGTGACCGAGCCCGATCAGCTCGGCACGCAGGGCCCGGTAGTTATAGAGGGTCCCATTGAACACCAGGGCCAGGCCCAGGGCCGGGTCCACCATGGGCTGGTGGGCCCGCTCGGACAGGTCGATGATGGACAGGCGCCGGTGGCCCAGGCCCAGATTGCCGTCGCTCCAAGAGCCTCCATGGTCGGGGCCGCGGGGGACCAGGGCCGCGGTCATGCGCTCTATGGCGGTGAGATCCGCCCCGGCCCCATCGAATCTCAGCTCGCCGCATATGCCGCACATCGCATCTACCTCCGCAGTTGGCGGGCCCAGGCCCTGGCCCAGGACGCCTGACCCGCCCCAGTAGACAAGCCCCGCCCCGGGGCCGATCATAGCCCGCGCCCCAGCCCCGGAACAGGGCGGGCAACCTAGGAGCGCAGACAGGGCTTGCAGTCCGGCGCCAAACATCCGAACCTTCGCCCCCAGGCCGTGACCTACCGGACCCACCACCGGAGCCCATATGCCAGCGCCAGCCCCGCAACCGAGCGTCCGCGTCGTCACCCTCACCATCGATGGCCGGGACCTGAGCGCCCGGGCGGACGAGACCATCATCCAGGTCGCGCGGGAGAACCGCATCCCCATACCCTCCCTGTGCTACCTGGAGGGGCTGTCGATCTGGGGCGGCTGCCGCCTGTGCATGGTGGAACTGGCCGGGAGCAACCGCCTGGTGGCCGCCTGCTCCACCCAGGTGGCGGAGGGCATGGTCATCTCCACCTGCACCCCGAAGCTCCACCGCTACCGACGGACCATCGTCGAGTTGCTGTTCGCCGAGCGTAACCACGTCTGCTCGGTGTGCGTCTCCAATGGTCACTGCGAGTTGCAGAACCTGGCCCAGAAGTGCGGGGTGGACCACGTCAAGGTCCCCTACCGCAGCGCAGCCTATCAGGTGGACTCCTCCCACGAGACCTTCCGCCTGGACCACAACCGCTGCGTGCTCTGCACCCGCTGCGTGCGGGTCTGCGACGAGATCGAGGGGGCCCACACCTGGGACGTGATGGGCCGCGGCACCGACTGCCTGGTCATCACCGACCTCAACCGCCCCTGGGGCGAGAGCGACACCTGCACGAGCTGCGGCAAGTGCGTCCAGGTCTGCCCCACCGGGGCCCTGGTCAAGCAGGGGACCTCGGTCGGGGAGATGACCAAGGACCTGCACTTCCTCCCCTACCTGTCCCGCCGGAGGCACCTCTCATGAGCACCGAACCGGCCCCCAAGATCACCGTCGCCACCGCCTGGCTGGACGGCTGCTCCGGCTGCCACATGTCCTTCCTGGACCTGGACGAGCGCCTCATCGAACTGGTCAAGTCGGTGGACATCGTCTACAGCCCCTTGGTGGACACCAAGGAACTGCCCGAGCAGGTGGACCTGGGGATATTGGAAGGCTCGGTCAGCAACGACGACGACCTGGCCAAGGCCAAGGCCTTCCGCCAGCACTGCAAGTTCCTGATCAGCCTGGGGGACTGCGCCGTCAACGGCAACGTCCCGGCGATGCGCAACCCCTTCAAGCTGGCCGACATCTTCGACCGCGCCTACCGCGAGACCGTGGATTGTCAGCCCCAGATCCCGACGGTGGAGGTCCCGGCCCTGCTGAAACGGGTGGTCCCCATCCACAACGTGGTCCCGGTGGACTGCTTCATCCCCGGCTGCCCGCCACACGCGGACGCCATCTGGTATGTGCTCTCCGAGCTGATCGCCGGGCGCACGCCGGAGACCACCAAGGTCACTAAGTTCGGGGCTTGAGGGGCTGGGCCCAGGTCTGATGCCTTCGGCGTTCAGACCTCCGGCGAGACGCCGGGGGACCCAATGCCGGCCAGAGGCCGGCGCTCCCCGGGGGGCCCCTGAGCATGGCCAGGGCGGGGGGGCGTCAGTCCTGCCCGGGTCCCAGTCCCCCAATGGCCAACAGTTGCCGAACTAGGTCCCCGGTGTCGTCGGGGCCGGCGGCCTCGGCATGGGTCCAGGACCAGTCGTTCTCCAGCCGATAGGAACCGAG